>CAZBCQ010000035.1:30053-31907 GCA_964490255.1 uncultured Terriglobales bacterium
GCCGCACTGAACACGAACGGGCTCCACTGGGATACGTCGCCCGCTGTGGCCGAACTCGAACAGGTCGCGCTGGGCTGGCTGCGGCAGTGGATGGGACTGCCCGAGAATTGGTTCGGCATCATCTACGATACGGCTTCAGTTTCCAGTTTTCACGCGATCTGCGCGGCGCGGGAATATGTCGCACCGGAGAGTCGCGTCGAGGGCAGCACGCCGAACCTCGTTCTCTACACCTCCGAGCAATCTCATTCATCGATCGAAAAAGGAGCCATTGCTGCCGGTATCGGTCAGAAGCACGTTCGGAAGATCGCGACCGATAGCGAATTCCGCATGCGCCCCGATGCGCTGGGGACGGCCGTTGAAGACGATCTGCGCGCCGGGTTGCGACCGTTCTGCGTGGTAGCGACGATTGGCACAACTTCCAGCACGAGTGTTGATCCGCTCGAGGCAATTGCTGAGATCACGGATCGGCATAAGCTCTGGCTGCACGTGGACGCCGCCTATGCCGGAACGGCGGCGATCCTTCCCGAGTATCACTGGATGCTGAAAGGAATCGAGCGCGCTCACTCCTATGTCGTGAATCCGCACAAGTGGCTGTTTACCAACATTGACTTGAGCGCGTTCTACACCAAGAAGCCAGAGATTCTGCGGCGGGCATTTTCGCTCGTCCCGGAATATTTGACCGGAACGGAAGATCCGCGTGCCATCAACCTGATGGACTACGGTGTGCCGCTCGGCCATCGTTTCCGGTCGCTCAAGTTGTGGTTTCTGTTGCGCTATTTCGGACGCGAGCGCCTGCAAAAGATTTTGCGATCGCATATTGCTTGGGCGCAGAGACTCGAGCAGGAGATCAGGTGCGATTCGCGGTTTGAAGTAGTGGCGCCGGTGCCGTTTTCGACCGTCTGCTTCCGTTTGAAATCCAGCGATGAAGAGAATGAGCGCTTGTTCAATACCGTGAACGCGTCCGGCAAGTACTACATCTCGCACACTGCACTGAATGACCGATACGTGCTGCGTATCGCGATCGGAAATCTTGGGACGACATGGCAGGATGTGGAAGGGTGCTGGAAGATGATTCAGGAAGCAGTCGATGGTCGGTAGTCGTCGGTCGTTGGCAAGAATGTCCAGCAACTCCACAACGGCCTCTCCTGTCATGTCGAGCGTAGCGAGACCACCCTATTACAGAGAAAATCTGCCCGTCCTTTAGGGATTTATCGCCACGCTCGAAATGACGGTCCTCGCCTGAGGCTCGGACTAAAAACGGCTACCGACTACCGACCCACGACTACCGACCCACGACTACCGACTAACCACTTCTATCGTCGGCTTTCTCGACTCCAGCACTTCGCCGATCAGCGCCGCTCCGACTGCCGCTTCATTCAACTGGCGTAATAATTCGTCGGCATCCTCCGCGGCGACGGAAATCAGCAGTCCTCCAGCGGTTTGCGGATCATAGAGGATCGTGCGCACGTCTTGTGGTACGCCGTCTTCATAGCTGACGAGGCATTCCGCGAATTCGCGATTTGCCGTCAACCCGCCGGGAATGAATCCTTCGCGCACACATTCGAGCGCACCTTCGAGCAGCGGGATCTGAGACGCGAACAATCGCAAGCTGACATTGGATCCGAGCGCCATCTCGCGCGCATGTCCGATCAGTCCAAACCCAGTGACGTCGGTCATCGCACGGACCTGAAAACGACTTTCCTCTGTGTTCCTCTGCGCCCTCAGTGGTGGAGTTCTTTGGAGTACTTCGGCCGCGACCTTGTTCAGTGTCGTCATCGAGCGCGTCGCGGCTTCGATCCACTTGTCTTCGGCTTTGCCGCGCTTGATGGCCGTTGAGATCACGCCCGTGCCAAT
>CAZBCQ010000036.1:0-2026 GCA_964490255.1 uncultured Terriglobales bacterium
GCGCCGATCCTGAGTGGAAATACCGTCAAGGCGGAAGCAGTGCGCGACCGGCGCTTGATCGTGCTGTTTTTCGACTTGAGCGCAATGGAACCCGAGGAAGTGACTCGCGGTGTGAAGTCGGCGACCGATTACGTGGATAAACAAATGTCGCCGGCGGACCTGGTGTCGGTGATCACGCTGGGAAACTCGATGACTGTAACGCAGGACTTCACCAACGATCATGCTGCGCTGAAGAAGGCTCTGGCGGCGATCAATGGCGAAGAAGGCCAGGGTTTCGAGCAGGGACTCACCGGCAGTTCCGACGGCACCGCGGATACGGGCGCGCAGTACACGCCAGACGACACCGAGTACAACTTATTCAACACCGATCGCAGGCTGATGGCGATCAACACGCTTGCGAAATCGCTGTCGAAGTTGCCGCAGAAGAAGTCGGTACTCTACTTCGCAGGTGGAATGCAGCGTACGGGCGTGGAGAACCAGTCGGAGTTGCGGGCCGCGATCAACGCGTCGGTCCGCTCCAATCTTTCGCTCTACACCGTCGATTCGCGCGGATTAGAGGCGCTTCCGCCCGGAGGACAAGCTCAGAATGCCAGCCTGCGCGGGACATCCGCCTACTCGGGCGCGGCGGTACAGAGCGATCTGGACAACAACTTCTCGTCACAGGAGACGCTGGTTACGCTGGCATCGGATACCGGAGGCAAGGCGTTCCTTGACACGAACGATTTCAGCGCCGCTTTTAAAAAGGTTCAGCAGGATACGTCTCTTTACTACCTGATCGGCTATCGCAGCACGAACAAAGCGATGGATGGCCGCTATCGGCACATCAAGATTGTGGTGAACCGCAAGGACGTAAAGCTGGAATACCGCACCGGCTACTACGGGCCCCGTGACTTCGTGCACTTCACCAAAGAGGATCGCGAGAAGCAACTGGAAGACGAGATCGCGTCCGATCTTCCGGTCACGGATCTTCCGGTCTACGTCGATACCGCGTACTTCCGCATGCGCGGCAACGATTACTTCGTGCCGGCATCGATTGTCGTGCCGGGGTCGGCAGTTCCCTTCAAATCATCGAGCGACAAGGACAAAGCCACGCTGGATGTGATCGGCCTGGTACGCGAGGCGTCCTCGAAACTTCCGGTCGCCAATATTCGCGAGACCGTTAAGCTTGCCGTAGGCGCAGACCAGACAGTGAAGCGCAAGAACGTGCAGTACAACACGGCGTTCCTGCTGTCGCCCGGAAAATATCACCTGAAGTTCGTGGTCCGCGAAAATGAGAGCGGCAAAATCGGCTCGTTTGAGAGCGACTTCACCGTGCCGGACTTGAAAAAGTCGCCTTTGAAGCTGAGTTCGGTGGTGCTGGCCACGCAGTTCGCGCAACCCGGCAAGCTCAAGCAGAATCCGCTGATCCGCGATGGCAAGGAACTGGTGCCGAATTTGTCACACGTGTTCACGGCCGATCAGCAGCTGACCATCTATTACGAAGTCTACGATCCGGCGAAGGAGAAGGGCGCGAAGTCCAAAGGCGAAGACATTCACGTTTTGACCAACGTACAGTTCTTCAGTGGCCGGCTGAAAACATACGAGACACCGCTGGTAGAAGCGAAGCAGATCAACACGCCGGAGCGCGCTGCGACTTCATTCCAGTTGGAAGTGCCGCTCTCACAACTGCGTCCGGGCAACTATATGTGCCAGGTTAGCGTGGTGGATGACGCCGGCGGGACCTTCGCGTTCCCGCGCATACCGCTGATCGTAAGAACGGCAAAGGCGGAAGTCGCGACCAAGTAGCGGCTTCGTCTGCTCTGCAACAGGTAGCAACGAATGTGCTGGTTGCTTCGCCGCTCTGAATACAACGTTCCCTTGCAGCAATTCAACTCGGACAACGGTGAAATAGCTCGCCACAATCTATTTAGTGGTGTGCGCCTGCATTCGTACATCTTGATTCTCGCGCTTCTTTGGACATCTGCACGCCTGTCCGCGTTTGCGCAGGTGGATGTACAACAAATCATTCAGAACTCCGTCGACGCGA
>CAZBCQ010000036.1:2126-4862 GCA_964490255.1 uncultured Terriglobales bacterium
TCCGCGTTTGCGCAGGTGGATGTACAACAAATCATTCAGAACTCCGTCGACGCGAATAAGGCTGACTGGAAGGTTCAGCCGGATTACGACTACTTCGTGAACGTAAAGAAAGACGGCCACACCAATACCTATGATGTGCGGATGATTCTCTGCACCCCCTACCAGGTGCTTACGGCGGTGGATGGGAAACCGCTAGCGCCGGACGAAAAAGCGGATGAGCAGCGAAGATTCGAGCAGGCGACCAAGGCGCGGCAAAAGGAGACTCCTCAGCAGAGGCATGCACGCATCGCGGCTTGGCAACGCGACCGCCAGCGCAATCACATGCTGATGGAGGAGATGACCAAGGCTTTCGACTTCAAGCTCAAGGACATCGAGCAAGTGAACGGGCGTGACACCTATGTGTTGACGGCGACACCGCGCTCCGGTTATCAACCGCCGAACAGCCAGGCCAAGGTGCTGACCGGGATGAAAGGTAAGATGTGGATCGACAAGCAGACTTACCAGTGGGTGAAAGTGGAAGCGGAAGTCATCCATCCAGTCTCGATTGAAGGTTTCCTGGCACGAGTGGAGCCAGGAACGCGATTTGAGCTGCGAGAAGCTCCGGTCGCACAGGACGTCTGGCTGCCGGCGTTCTTCGCCGAAGAAGCGCACGCGAAAATCTTCTTCCTTGTTCCGAAAAATGCGTCGGAAGAGGATACGTATTACGATTATCGAAAATCGACGGAGAGCACCAGCTCTGGTTCCGTTTCGCCATCGCAACCGAGCCATTGAATCGCGCGCTATCACATTCATGCGACCATCGTGGCCAGGCCCGTTATAATCGCCTACGTCCATGCCAGCGACCGCCCAACGCGCCGCCACACCGCCGCCCGGCGCAATGCCTCCGCAGGAACCCAGGTTTTTCAAGCGCGTTGAGAACTTCATGGAGCGCGTCACCGATGGCATGGAGATCGACCAGCTGTGGACGCAGCTGAAGCAGGACGCCAAGTCGGGATTCCAGCTCTATTCGCGCGAAATCGACTTCAAGCCAGCTTCGCAGCGCACGCCACATGACTGGTTTGAGTTTCTGCGCAGTTTTTTCTGGGCTGTGGTGATGAAGCTCACGCCCGCGAAGCGCGTCGTGCTCATTATCGGGCTTGCGTTGTTGTTCTTTCCGTGGAGTTCGTTCTACAACATTGGCCCGTGGTTCCACATCTACGGCGGACTGATCATGTTCGGACTGCTGGTGCTGGAGGTCGCGGACCGCGTGACTATGAAGCGAGACCTGCAGATCGCGCGGGAAATCCAGAGCTGGCTGGTGCCCAGCGCACCCCCGGTGATAGCTGGCCTGGAGTCCGCGTTCTTCACCAAGCCTGCGAATACTGTCGCGGGCGACTACTACGACGTCTTCTATCGCGACGTTCCGGACAAGAAGAACAATGTCGTGATCGCCGTGGCAGACGTCGCGGGTAAAAGCGTTCCTGCGGCGCTGTTAATGGCGACTTTTCAGGCGAGTCTCAAAACCCTTTCGGCGACGCCGTCGAGCGTGGTGGGACTGACGACGGGCATGAATCGTTACGCGTGCCGGCACAGCATGGCCGGAGCGCGCTTCACCACCGCCTTTCTCGCGGAGTATGACCCGGTTTCCCGGCACATGACGTACGTGAATGCCGGGCACAATGCGCCCATGTTGCGGCGCGCATCGGGAGCACTGGAGCGTCTGGACGTTGGCGGCGTACCGTTGGGCATCCTGTCAGATTGCGCTTATGAGTGCGCATCCCTGGATCTGCGCCCGGGTGACACGTTGCTGATTTTCACTGACGGTGTGGTCGAAGCCGAGAATGACCGCTCCGACGAATATGGCGAGGGGCGACTGATCCAGGTTTTCAATGCTAATGCGGGCCTTGCGGCGAATGACATTCTTCAGGCGATCATGCGAGACGTGCTGGCATTCACGGGCTCCGCTCCACAGCACGACGACATCACCTGCCTGATTGCAAAGGTTCAGTCGACCTAAAGCGCCTCGCAATAAGAAACTTACTTACTGGTGCCGCTCGGCGCCAGATGCCCGAAACGAAATCCAACATTGAAAGCGACCGTGTTCACGGCGTTGGTGGCACTGCGAGTGAACTCAAATCCTACGTCGACGCGTTTGCTTGGAGTGAAATCCAAACCAGTGGTGAAGCCGCGATCGACGGCGAGCGCAGAAGTACCTGAAGTAACGGCATTCTGCGTGAGCGCTCCCTTGGCATTTCCCTTGCCTGCTGCGACACCTGCGCCCTGGTTCCTCTTCAGAAGCCGGCTATAGACCTTCTGATTGCCGAGCGGAGCCATATCGTATCCGGATACATATACGCTGATGTTTTTGCTGAGGCTGAGCTCGGTTCCTCCCTGAAAATGAAGCATCGGACCTAAGGTCGCATAGCTGAGCAGTCCGATCGTATGCGGGTTCCCGTTGCCGCGTCCCAGATTCATTGCGGTATTACTGTTCCCGAAACCAGCTTCGACGAATGGCGTCAATTGCCAGATGTCGTGCTCGAAATGGTTGTTCCAGTCCACGGTCGCACGCCCGGTGCTGATTCCGTGGGTTGTGCTGCCGGTAGGAGCCGTGCCGAGAATGGTGCCGGAGTATCCGAGCGGGCCGCCGGGTTTGTAAGTCATGCCCAAGTAGACGTCTCCAACAGAGTTGTAGGCGCTGGACGTCTGCGTCGTCGTTGCGCCGCCGGAAGTGCTGGTTGAAGTGTACGGTTGTACGAA
>CAZBCQ010000036.1:4962-13225 GCA_964490255.1 uncultured Terriglobales bacterium
TACCCCACAGTGATGACCGTGAACGCCGTTACACGTCCGGCGACTTTGCTCGAATTACTGTATTGGGCTTGCGGAGATCAAGGCAGGTTACGATGGGCCCGAGACCCATGCTCATGCGAAACTGATTGTCTAGTGAGTTCAAGTTGCAGAAGAACTCTCAAGCATTACTTGAAGTTATTGCTTTTCGCTGCTGATCAGGATCACATCGCTGGAATCGCTGCCACGTGACATGGCCAGCTTCCCATCCTTCGACCAGGCGTAACTGAAGATCCGCTGCGAATCGAAGTTGGTGAGTGCATGGCGGCGCTCGCTGCTATCCAGCGGGAAGAACCAAACGTTGGAATAGCCGTGATGCGTTTCGAGGAAGCTGAAGCCTTTGCCGTCGGGCATCCACTGCACGCCGAGGTGATCGAGGTTGACCATCTTCAGCGGGGCGCTCTGATCCAGTGGAACCACGCCGACGCGCCACTCTCCCGCAGCTTCATCCACGTAGGAGAAAGCGATCTGCTTGCCGTCGGGTGACACGCTCACCGGGGTTCCGGCAACTTCCGCGAGCTTCACGGGAGTGCCACCGTCCGTCGGAACCTTGAAGACGCTGAACACGCCATTCGCCACAGAACGGAATATCAGCCACTTGCCATCGGGAGTTACAGCATCAGCGAGATCGGTAGCACCAAAGGTGATTTGCTTGGCGTTACTGCCGTCGAGATCGACGCGCCACACGTCGGGATTCCCCGCGCGGGATGACGTGAAGTAAATCTTCTTGTCGGACGAAACCACGGGCGAGCTGTTGAAGAAGCTGCCCGCCACCAGTTGCTTGGCGTCGGACCCATCAGGGTTGGCGATCCAAATCTCTGGAGTACCGCTGGGAGCTGCCGTATAGACAATGCGGCCATCAGGCGTCCAGGATAGCCCAAGAAGAGCGTCGAGCTTACTGGTGGAATTTGCGAACTGCTGCGGAGTCTTGCCGCGGGTAGCCCAGATCGCGGTAGAAGTCTCGTGCAGTACCGTGCAGAGCTGGTTGTCATCTTGCGACATACTCACGCCGCGATACGAATTCAAATCGTTGGTGATGCGGCGAAGCGTACCGTCCTTGGCATTCACCAGCCAGAGCTGAGACGCGAAGAGCGAGTCCGGATCGGTACCATCCACGACCAGGCCGCTGCCGTCGTGAAGAAACGCGAGGTCATTGATGTTGAACCAATGATGGGAAGTCAACTGGCGTGGACTTCCGCTGAACGGATACGACCAAAGTTCACTGTGATAGCCGCCGTTGAGCGAATATTTCCCAAACGCAACTCCGCTGCCGTCCGGATACCAGGAGACCGCTGCGACTTCGTCCGGCAACTTCGTCTGCATCAGGACGTGCGGATTCGAGCCATCCGCATTCGCGAGCACCACGTAGCTGGCTTCCTGATCCTCACGGATGAAAGCGAACTGCTTGCCATCTGGGGAGAAGCTGACCCGGCTCTGGATGTCGGTGAGCAGCTTCTTCGGCGTGCCTCCAAGGACGGGCACCTGATACAGTTCGTTCACCGGCGAATGCACCGCTCCGGCGGTGTAGTAGACAAAGTTCTCGTCGGGCGAAATCGTGATTCCGCTGAAATGCACTTCGGCTTTGGGAACGATCTCGACGTTGCTGTTGGTAGCAATCTGTCGGACCCAGAGGCTCTGCATCCCGTTCTCTTCCGAGACGTGCACGACATAACGTCCGTCGGGAGAGATTGCGCCAGCAGAAGCAGTTCCTGTGCTGGTAAGCCGCATGATCCGGCGATTCTGGAACGCCAGGCTCGCGGTCTCGGGCGCGGTTGTTGTGCCTCGAGAACGCATGCCCAGGTAAGTCGCGACCACCGCAACGACTAGCAGTGCGGCAATGACTGCGAACAGCGGAACCTTCGATTTTGGAGGTACCTCGACCTGCTGCTGTTCACCTCTCCCGCTCAGCCGATGGGACGAACTCCGTTGCGAGCCAGTTGGTGCGCTGGCGCTGCGCACGGCAGCTTTGCTGGGACCGGAATCGGTGTCCCGCTTCAAGCGCTTCAGGTCCGCGCGCAACTCGGCAGCGCTCTGATAGCGCAGATCGCGATCCTTCTCGAGCGACTTCATGATGATGCGCTCGAGTTCCGGCGAGACATCAGGGTTCAGCTCCGAAGGAGCAACGGCGGGAACATGCAGAATGGCACCGTAAATAGCAGCCGCCGTGTTTCCCTTGAAGGGCACGTCCTGCGTTGCCATTTCGTAGAGGACGACTCCGAACGAGAATAAATCGCTGCGCTGATCCAGTTGCTCACCAGCCGCTTGTTCCGGTGACATGTAGGCCACGGTGCCTACGGTTGTTCCCATGGTCGTCAGGTGGGCGTCGGTTGTAACGGCAGTGGTGTGTGCGCCGGCCATTCCAGCCGGCTGGCGCTTCAGAACCGTTTTCGCAAGTCCGAAATCAAGAACTTTGGCGACGCCGTGATCAGTAACGAAGAGATTGGCGGGCTTGATGTCGCGATGCAGGATGCACTTGGAATGTGCGGCATCAAGTCCGGCCGCGAACTGCACAGACCACTCGAGAAGCTGGTCGAGGCGCAGGGGGCTATCTACGATGCGATCGCGAAGGTTCTTCCCTTCCAGCAATTCCATCGCGATATAGCGGATGCCGTTTTCATCGCCGATCTGGTAGATGGAGCAAATGTTTGGGTGGTTGAGCGAGGCTACCGAGCGCGCTTCACGGAGGAAGCGCTCAAGCGCCTGCGGATCTTGCGAGACGTCCGAGGGAAGGACTTTGATTGCGGCAAAGCGCCCGAGTTGAGTGTCTTCGGCCTTGTAGACGACACCCATACCACCGGCTCCGAGTTGTTCAACGATCCGATAACACCCAAGGGTCTTGCCGATCACACCAATCCCCGCATCTTGATTTGAATCTTAGGTAGCTTGAAGGGGCGCGTCAAATAACAAATAGTGTTCCTGTGGAGCGGGTCGTTTCTTCGCAGCGTGCTAAGGCCGGTGCAGTAGCTGATTCGAGAGTGACAGAACGACAATCGCGACTACCAGGAGCGCTACCCCGCCCGCCAGCATTCGCACGGGACGAGGACCAGCATGTTTCCATTCTCCAGTGGCGACACCCCAACACGTGGCAACCAGCACGATGAGCGACATGAAGATCGGCCAGCCGAGAATCGTGCCGAGGCTACCCAGTTGATTGGCGGCAACGCCGTACATCACCGTGCTGCCGAACCAGAAGAATGCCATGACGGCTCCTAGGAGCCAGTAATGGGTCGTGCCGGAAGCGGTGAATTTGCCCGCACTGCCATTCTTGCGCATCAGGTAGAGGCAATAAAGCGCGTTCGGAATTGCGCCTGCAACCATTAACGGCAGCCACACCGCGTTGTTGGACCAGAGCGCGGAGGTACCTTCGGCTCGCGCCGCGTAGGAGAGTGGCTGTCCGGCATTGAGACCGAGATTCACGAAGGCGGAACCCACGCCGCTAATCAGACAGAAGAAGAGTCCTGTGATGACCGAAGTCTCCTTGGTGTGCGTCGTAGCTTCTTCGCGAAGGCGTCCGGCGAGCCCGCACAGAGCTACACCGGCGAGAACGATTGCCAGTCCGAGCAGTACGACCAGACCACCGGGAGTGAAGATTTCATCGCGATGGCGCTGCAACAGAGGGATGACGGCACCGACGGCAGCGGAGAGGCCGAGGATCACGGAGAGAGCCAGCGCCATTCCGATGCCCTCAACGGCGAGTCCGAGAAAGATCTGCGAAAACCCCCAGCTGGCGCCGAACGCGGCTACTGTGAGGGCAATGGAGATCGCCCCAGGCTGGCGATAGACTTCCCCTAGCTGTTGGACTGTCGCTACGGCGAGCAGCACGGGAAAAAACAGGAGCGCAAAGAACGTCCAGCTCAGCCAGGTATTTTCCCAGGCCCAGTTGCGGGTGAACTTCATGGGAAGCGTAAAGCTTCCATTCATTGCGCCCGCCAACACCAGGAGCATCAAGCCGATCGCGGTTTGTGGCATCTGCGAAAGTCCCTGTCCTCAATTGTTATTTACGTCGGTTGCGCTGCGATGTGCTCTGAGTATATAGATTGCTGCGGTCGAATCACCGCTCGATCGGGTAGCCGGTCAGTTTGACTTCCGCATGGCGAATTCAGTGGCGAGAGGAGTTGATTCTCTATGAGCAGTCCGACGCTGGAGAGGATGTGCCCATTTTTTATTGTAAGCGGCGTGGATCAAACCGTAGCATTCTATCGTGACAAACTCGGATTTAAGACTTGGCACCAGGAGCCCGAGCGCGAGCCTTTTTTTGCCATTGTCGGCCGAGACGGAGCGATGCTTTTCATAAAGGCCGGTGAAGCCGAGCCTCTGCCTAACTCGAAGCGCGATTCTGCTATGAGATGGGACGCCTACGTCAGCGTGGAGGATCCTGATGCGCTCGCTGCGGAGTTCGTCGATCGCGGGGTAGCGTTCAGAGTACCGATCGAGGATACGCATGATGGGTTACGCGGCTTCGAGATTACTGACCCAGACGGGTATGTCTTGTTTTTTGGTCGACCGCGATAGGGCTCGGTCATGTCGCAACTACCCGGGAACGCCCGTCGGCGGACGCGGACGCAAGGAAGGTTCAAACCAATCCACTATTTCGATCGATCGAATGCCTGATCCGGTATCCAAACAGCGAACCGTTGTTGGTCTTGGAGAACTGCTCTGGGACATGCTTCCATCCGGGAAGCAACTGGGCGGAGCGCCGGCCAATTTCGCATACATCAGTTCCCTGTTTGGCAACCGCGGCCTCGTTGCGAGCCGAGTCGGAGTCGACGCTCTCGGGGACGCAGCGCTGAACCAACTGGCGACGCTCAACCTCGAAGACCGTTGCGTGCAGCGCGACCGATCTCATGCTACGGGGACGGTGGCGGTTGTGATCGACGGCCATGGGCAGCCGACGTTCACAATCTTTGAGAACGTCGCGTGGGACCACCTGGAGTGGGCCTCGGATTGGCAGGAGCTTGCGGCGGAAGCTGACATTGTTTGCTTCGGCTCACTCGCGCAGCGGTCGGAACAGTCGCGCAGCACGATATTGAAGTTTTTGAAAGCTATGCGCGAGGACGCATTGCGGATCTTCGACGTGAATCTGCGACAGCACTATTTTTCGCGGGAGGTGCTGACGGAATCCTTGGCGCTCGCCGATGTGGCGAAGTTGAACGATGCGGAGTTGCCAGTCGTGCTCTCGCACTGCGGACTGCCGGTTCACGGCGAACTGGAAAATGCGCGGACATTGCGTGACGAATTCGATTTGGATCTGGTCTGCGTGACGCGGGGAGTGAATGGGAGCTTGCTGGTTAGTGACTCAGAGAACAATGCGCATCCGGGATACAGAGTAACCGTGAGCGACACAATTGGCGCAGGAGACGCTTTCACGGCGGCGCTGGCACATCATTTCGCGCGAGGAGCGTCGCTTGCGGCGATCAATACCATTGCGAATCGCGTGGGATCATGGGTCGCCTCGGTTCCTGGCGCCACTCCGCGAATCTCGCGCGAGGAATTTCAGCGACGATTCATGACGCCGGAAGGAGTCGGGCAGGCATCGTAATGCGCGGACAAGAGTGTCCGCGCCAAACAATCATGTGCATCGTATATATCGCTACTTCCAACAACGGTAAGCTGCGGGATTTTCAGACGGCCGCAGCCGCCCATGGGATTCAGATTGCACCGGTTCCCAAGATGTCTCAGCTGCCTTCTGTAGTTGAAGATCAGGACACGTTTGAGGGAAACGCAAGAAAGAAAGCGCAGTTCTACAGCACCTTCGTTCCCGATGCGCTGGTGCTGGGCGACGACTCTGGGCTCGAGGTCCAGGCGCTCGGTGGTGCGCCGGGTGTCATCTCCGCCCGTTACGCCGCTGCGCCTGGCGCGGAGAATTCTTGCGATGCGGCGAATAATGCGAAGCTTCGCGCCGAACTTGCCGAAGTCGCAGACGATCGCCGCGGCGCCCGCTTCGTATGCGTCATTGCCGCTGCGCGCAATGGAGAGATCGTCGAGACATTTCGCGATCACGCCGAAGGGACAATCCTGCGCGAGCCACGCGGCACTGGAGGATTCGGATACGATCCGTTGTTCCTCTTCCCTCAACTTGGCCTGACGTTCGCGGAATTGACGCCTGAGCAACGCATCGAAGTAGGCCATCGTGGAAAGGCGTTTCGGCGCTTTCTCGCCTGGCATAACCAATGGCGAAACGCGCAGTGACAATTGAACATCTGCCCGAATTTTTTCTTTGAGCGCTAAACAGCTGTGATTCCTTGACTTCCGTTTACAAGCCAGAAATAATTCGAGGTTCGCTAATCAATGTGGGACCATCTGTAAGAGTGAGTCTTTCCTAAGGAGTCCAAAAGTGGCTTCAGCGGCCAAAACTGAGCCTGCGTCAGCCGTGCGCGGAGGCGTGCCACCCTTGAGGGCCGGCCAGGGAATTCATTTCTGGCTTCGCAAGTTGCAGTCATTGACGGGCATCGTTCCAATCGGCGCCTTCCTGCTCGAACATTTTATCTCGAATGCGTACGCGACCAACGGAGCGCATGCCTACAACGAACAGGTTCGGTTCCTGACAAGTCTGCCTTTTGTGCCTTGGCTTGAGTTCTTTGGCATCTTTCTACCTATCCTTTTTCATTCGTTGTATGGCTTCTACATCTGGTGGCGTGGCGAGAGCAATGTGGGCCCGTCGTATCCGTGGATGGGCAATTGGATGTACACGGCTCAGCGCTGGACGGGGATTGTCGCCTTCATCTACATGGGCTACCACGTGTACACCATGCGCTTCAGCGGCGTGCACCTGATGACTAACTCGGCCGCCGCGTTCAGCAAGGTGTACGAGCACTTCCAGAATCCGCTGGTGGTTGCGTTCTACTTTGTGGGAATCATCGCCGCGTCATGGCACTTCTCCTACGGGCTATGGCTGTTTACGGCGAAGTGGGGAATCATCACCGGACCAAACGGGCAGAAGAAATTTGGATATGTCTGCGTGGCGCTTGGCTTGGCGCTGGTCGCGATCGGCACTGTAACGATGCTGGCATTCCTGACAACTCCGGCTTCGCAGGTTCCGGCGGTCACCGAATCTTATCTAATGCGTTAGGAATTTCTGTTGCGGCATTACCGCGGCTGGACTTTTATACATGGCAATCAATCCTAAGATCGTTGTAGTAGGCGGCGGCCTGGCGGGACTCGCTGCCGTGATCAAAGTGGCCGAAATGGGCGGCCAGGTTGATCTGTTCTCGATTGTCCCCGTGAAGCGCTCGCATTCGGTGTGCGCGCAGGGCGGCATCAACGCTGCCAAGAACCTGAAGGGCGAAGGCGACTCGACGTGGCAGCACTTCGACGACACCGTTTACGGCGGCGATTTTCTGGCGAACCAGCCTCCTGTAAAAGGAATGTGCGATGCCGCGCCGGGCATCATCGATCTGCTCGACCGCATGGGAGTTCCCTTCAATCGCACAGCTGAAGGGCTGCTCGATTTCCGTCGCTTCGGCGGAACGCTCTTCAACCGGACGGCTTTTGCGGGTGCGACGACCGGTCAACAGCTTCTCTATGCGCTCGACGAGCAGGTGCGTCGCTACGAGTCCGAAGGTAAGGTTAACAAGTTCGAGCACTGGGAATTCCTCTCCGCGGTACTGGACGGAAATCAGGTTTGCCGCGGCATCTGCGCGATGGATCTGCGCACGATGGAAGTGCGCACCTTCCCTGCTGATGCGGTAATCATGGCCACCGGCGGGGTCGGCATGATTTTCGGGAAGTCGACGAACTCGGTTGTATGCACCGGGTCCGCGCAGGGCACGCTCTATCAGCAAGGCGCGTTCTACGCGAATGGCGAATTCATTCAGGTGCACCCAACTGCGATCCCCGGCGAAGACAAGCTGCGGCTGATGTCGGAGTCGGCGCGTGGTGAAGGCGGGCGCGTGTGGGTTCCGAAGCAGCCCGGAGATAAGCGCGATCCGCAAAGCATTCCGGCCAATGAGCGCTGGTACTTCCTCGAGGAGTGGTATCCGAAGTACGGCAACCTGGTTCCACGCGACGTCGCAACGCGTGCGATCTTCAAGGTCGTCTACGAGTACAACCTCGGCATCGATGGACAGCCGATGGTTTACCTCGACCTGACGCACATCGATCGCAAGGTGCTCGATCGCAAGCTGGAAGGCATTCTCGAAATCTACGAGAAATTTGTGGGCGACGATCCGCGTGACGTGCCGATGAAAATCTTTCCCGGCATGCACTACACCATGGGCGGCCTGTGGGT
>CAZBCQ010000036.1:13325-31859 GCA_964490255.1 uncultured Terriglobales bacterium
ACGTGCCGATGAAAATCTTTCCCGGCATGCACTACACCATGGGCGGCCTGTGGGTGGACTTCAACCAGCAGACCAACATCAAGGGCCTGTACGCCGCGGGCGAGTGCGAATACCAGTATCACGGCGCGAACCGGTTGGGAGCGAACTCACTCGTTTCCTGCATATATGGCGGGTTCATCTCTGGACCGAATGCGGTGAAGTATGCGCGTTCGCAGCAGACGTCGACCGATGGCGTGAGCAGTTCGGTTTTCGAGGCAGAACAGAAGCGTCAAGAAGAATTCAACGATCTGCTGATCAATAATCCGGGGAACGAGAATCCGTTCCAGATTTGGCGCGAGTTGGGCGCGGTCATGACGAAGAACTGCACCGTCATCCGCTACAACAAGAATCTGCAGGAGACGGACGGAAAGCTCGTGGAACTGCTGCAACGTTTTCGCAACGTGAACCTGAGCGACAAATCCATGTGGGCAAATACCAGCTTCGTGTTCACGCGGCAGCTGTACAACATGCTGCAGCTCTCGCGCGTGATCGCCCAGGGAGCGTGTCTGCGGAACGAGTCGCGTGGAGCCCATTACAAGCCGGACTTCCCGGAACGCGATGACCAGAATTTTCTGAAAACGACGAAGGCGTATTTTGCGCCCGACGCGGACGAGCCACGATTTGAATTCGAACCCGTGGATACTTCGCTGATTCCGCCGCGGCCGAGAAGGTACGACGCAGCGACGTAAAACAGTGATTAGTGATTAGTGGCTAGTGATTAGGCGTGATTAGACGTTAGACGTTTGGTCTCGTGGTTACGCATTTAGTTGGTTCCAAGGAAACTTACTAAGCACTAATCTCTAGCCACTAATCACTGAATTTCTAAATTCGTAAATGGCTGACTTTAGATGGCAGACAACAAGACCGTTCTTATCAAGGTAAAGCGACAGAAGGATCCCAAGTCCGCGCCCTACTGGGAAGAGTTCGAGCTGGCCTATCGCTCGGGCATGAACATAATCTCCGCGCTGATGGATGTGGCGCTGAATCCGGTCACCCGCACGGGCCAGGCGACCACGGCGGTTGCGTATGACTCCAATTGCCTGGAAGAAGTGTGCGGATCGTGCGCGATGCTCATCAACGGACGAACGCGCATGGCATGCTCGGCGCTCATCGACAATCTGGAGCAGCCGGTGACGATCGAGCCGTTCACGAAGTTTCCTGTCGTGCGGGACCTGCAAGTTGACCGCAGCGTTCTGTTCGAAAACCTGAAGCGTGTGAAGGCGTGGGTGCCGGTCGACGGAACGTACGATCTGGGCTCGGGACCACGTCTCTCGCCGCAGGAGCAGGAAGAAGCGTATCCCCTCTCGCGCTGTATTTCGTGCTGCTGCTGCATGGAGGCTTGCCCCCAGTTCAACGAGAGCACCGGGTTCATCGGCGCGGCGGCGATCTCACAGGTGCGGCTCTTCAACACTCATCCGACCGGCAAAGCTCTTAAAACGGATCGCCTGCGCGCACTGATGGGAGATGGCGGAATTCACGAATGCGGATATGCGCAGAACTGCGTGGAAGTCTGCCCTAAGGACATTCCGCTCACGACATCCATCGCTGAAGTGGGCGGCCAGGTGATGGTGCAGGCTTTCAAGGACCTGTTCCGGAAATAATTCACCGCAGAGGACGCAGTACTTCTAGGAATTGCAGAGGTCCTTCGCTGCGGTCAGAGTGCCCCAAGGCCTGTTGGGCTTCTAGCGAGACCCGAAGTACCTGCGGTACCGTGAGCCCTGCCGTATCCTAAACGTCGGCCAGCCACCTGCACGAACCCTTAAAGTCATCTTAAAATATGTATGTGGGAGGGACCCGTGCAAAAGCTTAAAGCCCTGCTGGCTCATCTGCGCAACATCAAAGACCCGAAACTACGAACAGCCTGGACCATAGCCATTGCCGCAGACGTTACCCAATGGGTGCTCTTCCCTCTGTTCGCGAGCGGCGGACTTTCTCCCGCGGATGATGTGATCGACCTCGTTGTCGGCATCAGCCTGACGCGCCTGCTCGGCTGGCACTGGGCGTTTCTGCCCGCATTCGCGGCGGAATTGATGCCCGGGTTGGATATGCTACCCACATGGACGGCCGCGGTCTTTTTTATATCCCGTGATCTGGCCAGCAGCGGAGAGCCCGAAATCATACCTCCGAACGCCGCTCCGATCCGGTAACTCGGTTCGATTACCCGTCGGTAACTTACGCAAGTCTTGTCCTTCGCCTGTAAGCACCATTGGACTCAACGGAGCTGAGTGTGCACGTTGGGAGATTACGTAACTCGCGGCCGAAACTTAGGGACCATGGACCTCGGTAACGGATACGGATTTTATCGACCCTGGTTTACAATCGCGCACGTACTTGCATCAGAATCATCAGTTTCGAGGGATTGAACTTGCGCCGCGTCCACCTCGTAATCATGGCTTTGCTGATCGGTAGCAGTACGTTGCCGGTGTTCGCTCTTCACACTACGACTGCGAAGCCGCATCATTACCATCATCGTTTGCGTCGGATACGGTTCATTCACTGGAACCCCGTATTTCGCGGCACCCACGAAGCCCTTGTCCGCGAAAATGAGCAGCTCGACATGCTGGAGCTACCCAGAATCGAGAACGACGAGCAGTTGTTGCTGCTGGAGCAATCCGAGGAGTTGGTCCCGCTTCGCGAAAGTCACTATTTGAATGTTGCGCAGAATCTGGCGGAAACCAGGCGGTACTGCCGTCCGTGGACACGCGATTTCGTAGAAGACTTCAGCCGGGATTTCTACAACGAGTTCGGGCGTCCAATCCAGCTGACCTCTGCGGTCCGAACCGTTCAGCAACAGCACAAGCTTCGTCGCCATAATCGCAATGCGGCGCCCGAGTTGGGTGATACGGCTTCCACGCACCTCACAGGAGTCAGCATCGACATCCTTAAGCGCGGCCTCACGCGCAAGCAGATGGACTGGGTGAACGCATATTTCATGCCCCTACACGAACAGGGTCTCATTGATCCCGTGGAAGAGCGCCGCCAGCCGGTGTTCCATATCATGGTCTCGAACACCTACGGCGAATGGCGGGTACAAAAGCTAGCTGCAGGGCAGGCTCCGCAGCTGCCGAGATTGCTGGAACTTTCCGATACCGCGCCCACAATCGCCGGACAGCACTGAGCGAATCAGCAATAACAAACCATTTCAAGATGACTTTTCTCCGCAGGAACTGAGAAAATGTGGCGCGGAGGTATGCTGAATGAGAAGAGTCTTCATTTATTTGTCAGGTATTACGTTGCTGGCCGCCACCGGTCTCGCCCAGACTGCCGCGCCAAAAGCCAATCATCCCACTGCCATCATTGAGACGACCAAAGGGAATATCACCTGCGAACTGTTCCCCGACAAGGCCCCGATCACGGTGGCCAATTTCATCGGTCTGGCGACCGGCACCAGGGACTGGATTAATCCGGCTTCTAAGGTGAAGAAGCATGGCGTTCCTCTTTATGACGGGACGATTTTCCACCGCGTTATTCCGGACTTCATGATCCAGGGCGGAGATCCGATGGGCAACGGCGTGGGCGATGCCGGCTACGAGTTCAAGGACGAGTTTAGCGATCTACGCTTCGATGTGCCTGGACGCCTCGCGATGGCGAATAGCGGACCCAACACGAACAGCTCGCA
Organism: uncultured Terriglobales bacterium; assembly: GCA_964490255.1. Lineage (GTDB taxonomy): Bacteria > Acidobacteriota > Terriglobia > Terriglobales > Acidobacteriaceae > JAJPJE01. The sequence continues at coordinate 16,984 of CAZBCQ010000036.1, forward strand.
GTTCTTCATCACGCAGGTTGCAACGCCGCACCTGAACAATCGCCACACGATTTTCGGGCAGTGCGGGCCGATTTCCCTGATCGGCGAAATCGCGCGCGTGCCACGAAACCAGACTAACGATAAGCCATTTCAGCCGGTGAAGATCACCCATATCAAGATCATCAGCGCGGGTGCGACGGCCACGGCACCGGCGAAGCCAGCAGCGGCAAAACCGTCGAAGCCGACTTCAAAATCGTAGAGCATTTACAATATTCAAAACGGCGGCCCAATTGTGGCCGCCAATTTTTATGACCGCGGATCAAGAAAGGATTTCTGCATGGCACGTCAGCCTGGAACGTACGCAATCTTTGAGACATCAGAAGGAAACATTGTCGTCCGCCTGTTTGAGAAAGATGCTCCCAAAACTGTCGCGAACTTCGTGGAACTTGCTGAAGGCAAACGCGAGTGGACTCATCCGGTGAGCCGCAAGAAATCGAGCGATCCGCTTTATAACGGCACGATCTTTCATCGTGTGATTCCGGATTTCATGATCCAGGGCGGAGATCCGGCGGGTACTGGATTCGGCGGACCGGGCTACCAGTTCGAAGACGAGACCAAGGGATCACCGCACAAATTCGATAAGCCGGGAAAACTGGCGATGGCCAACTCGGGTCCGAACACGAACGGCTCGCAGATCTTTATTACCGTCGCTGCCACGCCATGGCTGACCGGAAATCACACGATCTTCGGTGAAGTAGTCGAAGGTCAGGATATCGCGGACAAGATTTCGAAGACTGCCAAGAACCGGCAAGATAAGCCGCTAAAAGATGTGGTCGTGAACGCGGTGAAGATCGAGAGAGTCTAGAAGAATTGGTAATCGGGTAATTCCGTAATCTGGTAATTGAGAGAATACGCTCGTTACGATGCATTGCGTCGATTCGCTTGTCATCACGAGCGAGCGACAGCGAGCGAGGGATCTGCAGTTGTTAGCACGAGGCTGAGCCAGCGGATTCGCCCAAAATTAACTGCAGATCCCTCGCGGACTAACGTCCGCTCGTGATGACAAAAAACTGGGCAGCCGAGGTCGGCTGCCCCACGCAATTCCGGACAGGCAGGATTGGCCTGTCCTACACACCGATGACGGCGACCAGTTCTTTCACGGCGCCGGCGCTCTTCTCTAGTGCTTCCTGTTCGTCGGCTCTGAGCTTGATTTCGATTATCTGCTCGATTCCCTTCTCGCCGAGTTTGCACGGCACTCCGACAAACAGTCCTTTGATCCCATATTCGCCGTTGAGGTAAGCAGCGCAAGGCAGAATCTTCTTCTTGTCTTTCAGGATGGCCTCGACCATCTCCGTGAAGGCGGCTGACGGAGCGTAGTAAGCGCTTCCCGTCTTCAGGTACTTCACGATTTCGGCGCCACCGTCGCGAGTGCGTTGCACCAGGCGCTCAATGGTCTGGGCGTCCATCAATTCGGTGATCGGAATGCCTGCGACTGTGGAGTAACGCGCAAGAGGGACCATGGTGTCGCCATGTCCGCCAAGCACGAACGCCGTCACGTTCTCGACGCTAACTTTGAGTTCGTCGGCGATGAAGGTGCGGAAGCGCGAAGAATCGAGCACACCCGCCATGCCGATGACGCGCTCGCGTGGGAAGCCGCTCATCTTGAATGCGGCCTGAGCCATGGCGTCGAGCGGGTTGGAGACGATGATCAGGATGCAGTTCGGCGAATACTGCACCACCTTCGTGACCACATCCTTCATGATCTTGTGGTTGGTGTTGAGCAGATCGTCGCGGCTCATGCCGGGTTTGCGCGGCACGCCGGCGGTGATGACAACGATGTCGGAATTGGCAGTGTCGGCATAGTCGTTGGTGCCGACCACATGCGAGTCCTTCTTTTCGATCGGCATGGCTTCGAGCAGATCCAGAGATTTGCCCTGTGGAACGCCTTCGAGGATATCGATGAGAACTACATCGGCCAGTTCCTTGGCGGCGATCCAGTGCGCGCCGGTGGCCCCCACATTGCCCGACCCCACAACCGTTACCTTGTTACGCATAAAAATTCCTTTCAATAAATTCGGATGTTTCGAAAATCCTAATGAGCTGCCGAGAGTGAGGCGTCCATGTTCTTGATTACGTAATCAGCGAACTCGCTCGTCTTCACCTTGGTCGCGCCTTCCATCATGCGATGGAAATCGTACGTCACCTTCTTCTGTTCGATGGTACGCCGCATTCCCTCTTCCACGAGGCGAGCGGCTTCGGTCCAGCCAAGAAACTCGAGCATCATCACGCCGGAGAGAATCACCGAACCGGGGTTGATCACATCCTGATCGGCATACTTTGGTGCCGTGCCGTGGGTAGCTTCGAAAATGGCATAGCCATCGCCGATATTCGCACCCGGCGCAATACCCAAGCCGCCGACCTGCGCCGCGCAGGCGTCGGAGATGTAGTCGCCATTCAGGTTGGGCGTGGCGAGAACCGCATACTCATCCGGACGCGTGACCACTTGCTGGAAGATGGAATCGGCAATGCGGTCGTTGATCATCAGCTTGGTCTTCCACTTGCCATTCCCATGTGTGCTGTAGATGGCGTCGAGCACACCCTGCACTTCCTTATAGAGCGCGTCACGGAAATCCTGTGTGGCGTATTCCAGACCGGGCTCGATCAGCGCAGCATTCTGCTCCACCGTGAGGCTGGGATTCTTGTCTTTGTTGTCGAGGATCCAGCTCTCGCGCTCGGTAACAACCTGATCGCGGAATTCGTCTTTGGCCAGTTCGTATCCCCACTCGCGGAAAGCGCCTTCGGTGAACTTCTGGATGTTGCCCTTATGAACCAGGGTGACGGATTTGCGCTTGTTGGCCAGTGCAAACTCGATGGCGCGCCGAACCAGGCGCTTGGTCCCGAACACGGAGATGGGCTTGATACCTACGCCCGAATCTTTGCGGACCTGTTTCTTGCCGCCTTTCAGCATTTCATTGTTTAGGAAGTTGATCAGCTTTTCAGCTTCAGGCGTTCCCTGTTTCCACTCGATTCCGGCGTAAACGTCTTCGGTGTTCTCGCGGAAGATGACGATGTCCATCAGTTCTGGCCGTTTCACCGGCGAAGGCGCGCCGTAGAACTTCACGGGTCGTACGCAAGCGTAGAGATCGAGAATCTGGCGCAACGCAACGTTCAGAGACCGAATGCCGCCACCGACGGGCGTTGTTAGCGGGCCCTTGATGCCGACGCGCAGCTCCTTCATAGCGTCGACGGTATCGTCCGGAAGCCAGCTCTTGAACTTCATCATCGATTTTTCGCCGGCGAACACTTCGTACCACACGATGCGTCGCTTGCCCTGGTAGGCCTTCTTTACCGCAGCATCAAACACCCGCACGGAGGCTTTCCAAATGTCGCGCCCGGTGCCGTCGCCTTCAATAAACGGAATGATCGGGTTATCAGGGACGTTATAGCTGCCATTGTTGTAAGAGATCCGGTTCCCGTCGGTAGGAACCGGGAGTCCGTTGAAAGAAGACGCCATCCAAAGCCTCCAGATATAAGTTTCGCCGTTTGCAGAGTCCGGCGAGATCATACATGTGTGCTCGAACACCCTTTGACGATGCACGTCACACCATCGTGTGACGAACGCTGGGCGTCGCCACAACGCAGTTCGCTAGGCCACCCTGATCCCGACAGGAAAGCTGGAAAACGGTGCGGTTCTAAGTCATCCGGAATGACGGAGTTGCACTGACCGGACGTAAATTCATCATATCGTATCGCGCAGGATAGGCGCGAGGGGAAAGGAACATGCCACCGTGCGCTCCGTCACCAGCGCTGGAGACATCCAGCTACTGTGGTATACTGAATCCCGACGCTAGTAGCCACGGTTCGCTTGTGGTGCGGCAGTCCGAATTCACACCCCGGCCTGGCTTTATCTCCGCTATTCCTGCTCTCCGTTTGTTCTAAGCGCCAATTTAAAAACTATTGAGCGGCTTCAGCTTTACTGTCGCGAATCGCATTCTTAGTGCGTCTCGCGAGACGCCTCTCCTAAGAAAGATACGATTCGAATGACAAGTTTTACCGAACTGCCCCTCTCTGCGGCATTGCAGCAGAGGCTTAAGGCCAACAATTTCAACACACCAACCCCAGTCCAGGCGGCTGCGATTCCGCAAGCCCTGGCGGGCAAAGACGTACTCGCAACGGCGCAAACCGGAACGGGCAAGACGCTCGCGTTCCTGGCGCCGGTTATTGAACACCTGATGAAGACCCCTGGGTCGCGAAAAGTCGAGGCCCTGGTGCTGGTTCCAACTCGCGAACTGGCATTGCAGGTTCAGGAGCAGTACGAGCTACTCCGAACCAAGAAGCTGCCGAAGGCAGTCGTCGTAATTGGCGGGATGTCTGAGAAGCCTCAGATCCAGGCTATCCGCTCTGGCGCACGCCTGGTGATTGCTACTCCTGGACGCCTGGAAGATCTGATGAGCCGCAGGCTCGTCGACATTCGCGGCGTCGAAATGCTGGTACTGGACGAAGCCGATCGCATGCTCGACATGGGCTTCCTGCCGGCGCTGCGGCGCATTGCAGCAGCACTGCCCAAGCAACGCCAGACCATGTGCTTCTCAGCAACTCTGGAAGCATCGGTTGCAGGACTGGTGAACGATTACACGCGCGATCCCGTGCGTATTGCCTTGGGATCAACCCTGAAGCCGGCTGAGAGCGTGGACTTGCAGGCCTTCGAGGTTTCGCAGGCGGATAAGTTCGATACCCTGCGGCAATTATTGCGCGAGGAACCGGGCCGAACCCTGATCTTCGCCCGCACCAAGCGTGGGACCGAGCGACTGGCGAAAAACCTGATTCGCGACGGATTCCTGACAGCCATGATCCATGGCGACCGTTCGCAGTCACAACGGATCAGCGCTCTGAATGGCTTTGAAGAAGGCCGCTTCAAAGTGCTGGTCGCGACCGACGTGGCGTCGCGTGGCATTCACGTGACGGACATCGCGCACGTCATTAACTACGACCTTCCGGCCATCGCTGAAGACTTCATTCACCGCGTGGGACGAACCGGTCGCGCTGGTGCACGTGGGAAGGCTTCTACTCTGGTTTCTCCAGCCGAGACACTGGAACTGAAAAGCATCGAGCGTGCCTTGAAACTGAAGGTGGAGCGGAAAAAGATTGCGCCCGATCGATCCGTTACTCGACTGGCCAGCCACACGAACACGCTTTCCGGACGAACGCTTCACGCGTTACCCGGCGAGATCTTTGCGTAACAGAAAGAACGTGATCAATTCGCATTTCGGGAGCCCGGCTCGGAAGGGCTCTCGATTTTCGCTTGATCGGGCGATTCCTCGCGTATACTCTGAGGCGTCTCTTGCGCACTGCTCGGCTTCTACGATTGCGTCCATTGCGGAACTAGACGGAAAGAGCGGACTGACGCTCACCTACTTCGATTCGCTTCGAATCCCGATATGTACCACCAGTCAGAGCCCATTCCAGCTTATGGAATTCGGAAGGAACTCCTGTGAAGAAACTTTACGTAGGTAATTTCTCGTTTGCTACAACCGAAGCTGATCTGCGCGACATGTTTGCACCGTTTGGAGCGGTGGATAGCGTTTCCGTGGTAACCGATCGCGATACCGGCCGCTCTCGCGGATTCGGATTCGTAGAGATGACGAATGACAGCGAAGCTGCGGCTGCAATTGAAGGCTTGAGTGGCAAGGAAGTCGGGGGACGCGCGCTGACAGTGAACGAAGCACGTCCGAAGATGGAGCGCGGCGGTGGTGGCGGACGCGGTGGGTTCCGTGGCGGCCGTGACGACTCGCGCGGCGGCGGACACTCGCGCCAGAAGCGTGAACCGCGCTGGTAGTTTCAAGAGCTGACGGTACTCCCTTTTAGTCTGCCAATCTGGCTGTCTGCTTCGTGAACGTTGACCTCTGTTCGGTCATCACCAGCTATTCGTGTGCGAATCGGGGATTAATACTTTTTATCGACGGAATAATCCTCGATTATCGAACTGCCGCGAAGAGTAAGATACAAGGTTCAGTACCCCGCTGGAGGACAGTTCCACCCGCCGGGCTGAGATCAGAAAGGAATACCGGGAGCCGAAATCCTATATGGACTTCGACCAGCTGGAAACATTCCTGGAAGTAGCCCGCCTCAGCAGTTTTTCACGCGCGGCAGAGAAACGTTTTCGCACTCAGCCAGCCATTTCTGCACAGATACGGGCACTTGAAGAAGAGGTCGGCGCGAAGCTGCTCGATCGCTCCGGAGGCAAGGTTGCGCTCACCGGGCCTGGGAAGATATTTCAGAAGTATGCAGAGGACACGATCCAGGCACGCCGCGCGATGATGACGTCCATCGCCGAGATGGAGCGGGTCCCTCGGGGCGAGATTATCGTCGGAGCGAACGAGGGCACCTGCTTGTACATCCTGCCCGAGGTCTTTGCGAGCTTTAAGAAGCAGTATCCGAATGTGGCGGTCAACATTCGGCGATTTGAGTCTTCGAAAGTGCTGGAGTCGGTGATCGAACACACCATCGATTTTGGCGTCGTTTCCCTTCCCGTTCCGGATAATCGCCTCACCGTCGTTCCCATTCACAAGGATGAGTTGGTCGTTGTCTGCTCGCCGCAACATCCGCTGGCGAAGTCGAAGAGCGTGGACGTGGCGACTATGGCCGAATATCCGCTGCTGCTTCCGAAGTATGGAAGAACGCGGGAAGCCATCGACGATCTTTTTCGCGAGCGGCGCTTGAAACCAAACGTCTCGATGGACCTAGATTCGAGCGAATTGCTGAAACGGTTTGCCGCTGCAGATGTGGGAATCGGGCTGATACCGCGCTCGAATGTGCAGGAAGATGTGAAGTCGAAAACGCTGGCGGCGCTGGCTCTTACTGACGTGCAGATACGGCGCGACCTGGCGCTGGTGTTTCGCAAGGACAAGGCGCTCAGTCGCGCGGCGATGGCATTCATGGACATCGCTATGCGGCAGAAGAAGGCTGAACAAGCCGCGGCACAAGGAAGCAAGTAGATCCGGTCGATCGCTGCCAATCAGATATTCATCTTCTGTAAACAATTGTGAAATTATTTGCGGACCCGCGTTTTTTCTGCGTGCGCGGTCCACTGACGTGATAACTTTTTTTGTTTCCATTCATAAACTGCGGAGGCACAGGAATTGGCAAAAGACATGGTCCCCAAGCGCATCTTTCTCACCAAGGGGGTGGGAAAACACAGAGAGCGGCTCACTTCGTTTGAGTTGGCCCTCCGCGATGCTGGGATCGCCGCACAGAATTTGGTTCGAGTCTCCTCGATCTTCCCTCCTAACTGCAAAATGATTACCCGTAAAGACGGGCTGGGCTATTTGGATCCAGGTCAGGTTACCTTCGCCGTGGTAGCGGAGAACTCTACACGCGAGCCCCACCGGTTGCTGGCATCCAGTATTGGCGTGGCGATCCCGGCCGATCGCAATGTTTACGGATACCTGAGCGAACATCACTCGTTCGGAGAAACCGAAGATGCCGCCGGAGATTATGCCGAAGAACTCGCGGCCGAGATGTTGGCTACAACGCTGGACGTGGAGTTCGATCCTGATAAATCCTGGGATGAGAAGAAGCAGATTTATCGATTGTCGAACAAGATCGTCCGCACGATGAACATGACGCAATCGGCGGTAGGCGACAAAAGGGGCCGTTGGACCACGGTGATTGCGGCGGCGATTCTGATATTCGAATAGGTACCGCAAGAAACGGCAAGGGCCAGCATTCGTGCTGGCGCTTTCGCTTTTCTGACCAAATACATAGATGGTTCGCTGCGCTCACCATGACCTTTGGCCTGATTGAAATGTCAGGCGAAGGTGAGGGGTTGCGCCGGCCGCTATTTCTTATTCTTCTGCAATCGCTCCAACACGGCGCCTACGATCAGTGGCAGGCCGACGGTGGCGTCCAGCAATACTTCCCCAAATTTCCCGCCTTCCTCGGGTGGAACAAACTTCCCCCACGAGACAGCTTCGGTATACGGACTCCCAGACAGGCCGCCCCACTGCACCGGCTCCGGACAGATGCGCAGGCCGTAGTGGTAGCGCTTCAGCGGAATGTCTTCCCCGCCTCGGCGAACGCGCAATTCACAGTACGGACCGAACTGCTGCGACCAGTTGCGTGGCACACCACCGCCGATGGTGAAGATCCCCAGGCGTTTCTGCTGAAGAAGTGTGTCGGCGAAATAGTTCAGATCCTCAAAAGGATCGTAGCGCAGCAGCTCGCGTCCTTGTTTCTTGCGCTTGCGGTTGTGCAAAGCGAAGTCGAGGCCCATTTCTGAATCAGTGAACGCCGGAACGAATACCGGAACATTCTTCTCGTACGCAGAGCGCAGGATGCCGCGTCCCTTAACATTCTTGCTCAAGTACTCGCCGATAGCGCGATTCAGTTTGTAGGAGCAGACCGTCTCGTTGTGGTCCCACTTGTCGAGAATAGGTGCGACGATGCCTTCCACGAAATCCAGATTCGTCTCCGGCTCCAATGTGTCGTAGACGCGGTTGTACCCCGCTTCGTAAAGCTCGATGTCGTTCAACTTGGCGTCGTAGACGAAATGCGAGCGCCCGGCAGCTTCAACCAGACCGTGGGCCATCAGCGCGCCGGTCGAGACCACTGCTTTCACGATCCCGTTGTCGATCAGATCGCAAATGACGACGCCCTGCTTGGCGACAGTCATGGCGCCCGCGAGCGTCATCACGACGAAGCAGTCTTTGTCGCGAGCCATGGCTTCGAGGACGTCGGCGCCCACGCCGATTTCGCGCGCCGTAAAAGCCGTCCTTCCCATGGCGCGCACCAGGTCGTCGACGCCGTGAATCTTCGAGAGATCCAGAGGCTCCAGCGGAACCAACTTGTCTTTGAAGGGATCGTGCAGCTCACGGTCAATGCCGGTGCCCTCATGCGGATGCTTATGATTGCTATGTTTATCTTTTTCCTGCGCCACAATTGCTCCTATGCTCGGTCGCGTACAGTGGAGACAGCTATGCTCCAGCAAACTTTCCAAACTACAGAAATGGGAATGCCGGAGTCAACGAGATAACGCCAGCGCGCATGCCATTCACGCGCGTTCAACATTGCGCTCGTTTTCGGCTGAATCCTGAATGCTATTCTATGGATCAAATTTCCGGAGAACTTAAATTGGCAGATTCGTATCGAGTAGGTCTGGTGCAGATGCAGTGCGGGCCGGAGCCTGAACAGAATCTCGAACACGCCATGGAGATGGTGCGGGAAGCGGCCGGCAAAGGCGCAAATGTAGTGTGCCTGCCTGAGCTCTTCATGACCCAGTATTTCTGCCAGCGCGAAGACCACGCCTTCTTCGACTTGGCTGAACCAATTCCCGGACCTACGACCACACGGCTTTCGCAACTCGCCCGACAGCAGGGCGTGGTGCTGATCGCTTCCCTCTTCGAGAAGCGGGCGCCGGGGATTTATCACAACACAGCGGCGATCTTCGAAAAAGAGGGGGCCCTGGCGGGGATCTATCGAAAGATGCATATCCCCGACGACCCGCTCTACTACGAAAAGTTCTATTTCACTCCGGGCGATCTGGGATTCAAGGCGATGGACACGAACGTCGGCAAGATTGGAACGCTCGTCTGCTGGGATCAGTGGTATCCGGAGGGAGCGCGGCTTACGGCCCTGCAAGGCGCGAACGTGCTGTTCTATCCGACGGCGATCGGCTGGCATCCGGCGGAGAAGGGAGAGTGGGGCGAAGCGCAGTACGATGCCTGGCGGACGATTCAGCGGGCACACGCGATCGCCAATGGCGTGTACGTGGCTGTGGTGAATCGCGTCGGACATGAGACCGGCGATATTCGCGGAAACAAAGTGAAGGGTCCGGGGCTGGATTTCTGGGGCGGGTCGTTCCTGGCCGATCCGTTCGGGCGAGTGATTGCTGAAGGATCGCACGACAAAGAAGAAGTTTTGATCGGCGAGGTCGACCTGCGCAAGCTGGAAGAGATCCGGCGGAACTGGCCGTTCCTGCGCGATCGGCGGATCGAAAGCTACGCACCGATCACACAGCGGTTTATTGACTGAAATTGGTTATCTCACGCACAACTCAAGTGGCAGCGGCGAACACCCCTGCCGAGCTTGGCTATCGCATGCCGGCAGAGTGGGAGCCGCATTCCGCGACGTGGCTGGCATGGCCGCATCATCGCGCGGACTGGCCAGGAAAGTTTCAGCCAATTCCCTGGGTCTTCGCCGAGATCGTGCGCTATCTGTCGCGGAACGAACGAGTGGAATTGCTGGTCCGCGACGAGGGCGAAGAGAAGACCGCGCGGAAAGTGCTTGGCTACTCCGGCATTGTCCTCACAAGGGACAGTCATGGCGCAGCGAAAACTGGCGTCTGCTTCCATCGCTGGCCGACGGATCGCATATGGACACGCGACTATGGCGCGATCTTCGTGCGTCGGGAGAAAAACGGAGATGATGATGCCGCTCCGCAGTTTTCATTGGGCGCAACGAATTGGAAATTCAACGCGTGGGCGAAATATCCGAACTCAAAAAACGACGATCGAATTGCCGGCCGCACCACGAAGCTGGTGAAAGTGCCTGAATGGCAACCGACGTTTGAGTTGGGCCGCAAGCCGGTACGCGTGGTGCTCGAAGGCGGCAGCATTGATGTAAACGGCCAAGGGACGCTGATCACGACTGAAGAATGCCTGTTGAGCGATGTCCAGCAGCGCAACCCGGGGCTCTCGCGCGAGGACATTGAGAAGGTTTTTGCGGACTACCTTGGCGTCACCAACGTGATCTGGCTCGGCAAAGGCATCGCCGGCGACGATACCCACGGGCATGTGGACGACATTACCCGGTTCGTCGCGCCTAACACAGTTGTGACCGTGGTAGAGCCGAATGCCGATGATCCGAACCACGCGCCGTTGCAGGAGAACCTAACAGCATTGCGCCGCGCCGCGGATCAGGATAGCAAGCGGCTAAAGGTGATTGAACTACCCATGCCTGCGCCGGTGTATTTCCGAGGACAGCGGCTTCCCGCCAGCTACGCGAACTTCTACATCGCGAATGGGGTAGTGCTGGTGCCGGTGTTCAACGATCCGAATGACAGGGTCGCGCTGAACATTCTTGCGGACCTCTTCCCTGACCGCGAGGTAGTGGGAATCGCATGCCGCGACTTCATATGGGGATTGGGCGCCATCCACTGCATGACGCAACAGCAGCCGGCAGGCTGAACTTTGGGCAGCCGAGGTCGGCTGCCCCACGTACTCATCGGCAGCTACTGCTTTGCTTTCATCGCCACCAGTTCCGCGACCGCTCGATCTTTAATCGTCTCCCGGTAATAGAGCGTACGCAGATTGGGGAACGCGTGCAGAAGTTCGTTCTGGCGAAGCAGGTGTGCCGGATTCTTCGGTCCGGTTTCGTACTGTAATTGCTCGCCCGTATAGCTCTTGTAGATCAGCAGTCCGCCGGGCTTAAGCGCCGACTCGAGCGCGCTGAAGAGATCGCGTTGCAGGTAGTAGAACACCAGCACCAGATCATACTTCTTGCGATCCGGACTCCAGGAATTCAAATCGCGGACGAGGAAATCAATGTTCACGCCACGCTGCTCGGCCTTCTTTTCAGCTTTCTCGAACGCTACTTCCGAAATGTCGACCACCGAGACCTTCCACCGCAACTCGGCGAGCCAGATGGCATGACGACCTAGACCGCCAGCGATATCTAGCGCTGAGCCGGCCTTGGGAAATAGCGACGAACCGAAATGTTCGTAGGCCTCCAGCAAGAACGGGTCGGGCTCGAAGGTCAGGTTCTCCTGTTCGGAATAACGCCGGTTCCAGGCGCCACGTTCGTCCGCGTCAAACTCCCAAAGCCGATGTTCGCTGCTGGTCTCGCTGGGCATCGTATTCTCCTTGTTCCCGACCACCATCGTAATTGTCCCGTTTGGCAATCGCAATCGGAGTTCGCCGAAAGCGGCTCTGGAGTTTGTCGACAAATCAGCGCTCTCCTGTGCCGAGTACGTTTCCGATGAATCGGCTAAAATTGCGTCAACGGTTGTGGGGGAAGAACATCTAACCGTCCCTATGGCGACGCTGAATCCTACATTCACTCCGAAGGCTCCCAAGTTGCGCCCAACTCACGGCGGCGGTGGTCCGATTGATCATGACCGGGGAGGCGGTGGAGGAGGGGGCGGAGGTCGCGGCGATAATCACCCAGATTTCGGCGAGCAGTTGCGCCGGGGACGCCTGGCCATGGCAATCGCCCTGACGGCCGTCTTCATGCTGTTCATCTCCTTCTCCACGGCATTCGTTGTGCGGCAAGCGATGGGTCGCTGGGATATTCGCACGCAGAGCTACATCTCCGATTGGAAGCACATCCCTCTCCCATTCGCCTTGTTCGCCATAAATACTCTCGTGCTCTTGCTAAGCAGCGTGTCTTTGGAAATGTCGCGTCGAAGGACGTTTCAAGAGGCCGCGTTGGCTCCGGCGATGTCAATCCCTGGCGTCGCCGTTCATCACGAGCGCGGGGTTCCATGGCTTGAATTAACGCTGTTGCTGGGAGCTGGATTCCTCTTTGGACAATTGCTGGCTTGGCGCGATCTGGCGCGGCACGGCTTTTATCTTTCGAATAGCCCGATCAGTTCCTTTGCGTACACCATCACCGGCATGCATGCCCTTCATCTTGCTGGGGGACTGCTGGCCCTCCTGTACGCGGCTACAGCGTTACGCTGGCGAAGCCAAGCGCTGGAGCGCCGCCGGGTGGTCGTGGACATCACCGCGTGGTACTGGCATTTCATGACGGTCCTGTGGGTGATGATCCTGGGACTGCTGGTGCTGACTTCGTAAGCCTCACGGTCACAAGCGATCGCTGCTCCGATGTCGGTCGCGTTGAGCACTCCCCTGCGTCCCACGTATAATGAAAGATTCTGCCAGCCGTTTTGAGGCCGCTGTGTGGGCGGCCCTCTGATCTGACGGCCACGTTGGGTGGCCGGATTGAACTGCGGCTGCAGCACTGGTCCTGATGTCAAGCGAAAGCATTGTTGTTCGCGGCGCGCGCGTTCATAACCTGAAGAACGTCGATTTCGAGATCCCCCATAACACCATAACGGTGGTGACCGGGGTATCGGGCTCGGGCAAGTCTTCCTTGGCGTTCGACACGATCTACGCCGAAGGTCAGCGTCGGTATGTGGAATCGCTCTCGGCGTATGCACGACAGTTCCTGGAACGAATCGAAAAGCCGGATGTGGACCACATCGAAGGCATCGCTCCGGCCGTAGCAATCCGCCAGAAGAACACCACGCGAAATCCGCGGTCGACCGTTGCAACTGCCACGGAGATCTACGACTACTTGCGTCTGTTGTTTGCTCGAGTGGGCAGAACCTATTGCAAGCAGTGCGGCCGACTGGTGCAGAAGGACACGATCGATCACGTCGCCCAGAGCGTGATGGAGCTGCCGGAAGGCACACGTGTCCAGGTGCTGTTTCCGCTTCAAGTTGCGCAACGGCCACAGGAGCCGGAAAAGAAGCCGAAGGGCCGTAAGAAAAAGGCAGCACCGGCTGCGCCTGACTCGGAGCTATTGAAGGCGAAGTTGTTTGAGCTCCGTAAACGCGGTTTTACGCGCCTGTATCAAGCCGGGCAGGTCTTTGAGTTTTCGACGCCGGAATCGCTGCTTGACATCAACTTCAGCGAGCCAGTCTGGATTCTCGTCGACCGTCTAGTGATAGGACCGGATGTTCGCTCGCGCATCGTGGATTCAACAGAGATCTGCTATCGCGAGGCAGGTGAGGTGATTTTCGAGACAGCTCCCAGCGAAGGCGAACCGCAGCGATTGCGCTTCTCGCAGCGCTTCGAGTGCAAGCATTGCGGCATTCGTTACGAAGAGCCTGAGCCGCGTCTCTTTTCGTTCAACAATCCTTATGGCGCGTGCCCGCGCTGCCAGGGTTTTGGGAATACCATCGATTTCGATCTTGACCTGGTAATCCCGGACAAGACGCTCACCTTGCAACAAGGGGCCATCGAGCCGTGGACCAAGCCAAAATATCGCTCGCTCGCAAACGAGATGAAGCGTTACGCAAAGCAGGCAGGAATCCCGCTGGATGTGCCGTGGGCAGACCTGGACGCAGACCAACAAAGCGTCATCATCAACGGCGACGGGGCATTCTGGGGTATTCGCGGCTTTTTCGAACATCTGGAGCGCAAGAAGTACAAACTGCACGTGCGAGTATTCCTGAGCCGCTATCGAGGCTATTCGACATGCAGCACCTGCGGCGGAGCGCGACTGCGGCCGGAAGCGCAGCAGGTGAAGGTCGGCGGCAAGGACGTCTGCCAAGTTTGCAGTATGACGGTGGAGGAAGCCGCGGAGTTTTTTGCCAACCTGGAGCTGACGCGTGAAGAAGGCGACATTGCCGGCAAGCTTCTGGATGAAGTTCGCGATCGGCTGAAGTTCCTGGAAGAAGTGGGATTGGAATACCTGACGCTGGATCGGCTGTCTTCCACGTTGAGCGGCGGTGAGGCGCAACGCATTCAGCTGGCAACTTCTTTAGGATCGCGATTGGTAGGGACGCTGTATGTGCTCGACGAGCCCTCCATCGGCCTGCACAGCCGCGATACCGAACGCCTGATCAAGATCTTGCAAGAACTGCGCGACCTGGGGAACACGATCCTTGTAGTTGAGCACGATCCCGAGATCATGAAATCGAGCGACAGGATCGTAGATTTGGGACCCGGCGCCGGCGAAAACGGTGGCAAAGTGATTGCCGCGGGCACCTACGATGAGATCAAACATGCGCCGGGATCGCTCACGGGCCGATATCTCGCGAACGAACTGCACATCCAAATCCCGGCACAGCGCCGCAAGCCGGGCAAGCAGACGCTTAAGCTAAGCGGCGCGACTGAGCACAATCTCAAGAATCTGAACCTCACCATCCCGTTGCGAATGCTGGTGGCGGTTAC
>CAZBCQ010000037.1:0-8987 GCA_964490255.1 uncultured Terriglobales bacterium
ATCGCCGCCAGCAGCACCGCGACGCCGGCGCCAGTGGTGAACATCCAGTAAAACTGCGTCATGCGGCTGAATTCGTGGTTCGTGACGACGTCGACGTCTTTTACGCGATCGAGAATGTCGTGGCGGACCTGCTCAACGTTGGCGCCCGGCGCCAGTTTCACCAGGATGTAGGTCGTCTGATCGTCAGGGACGTTTGCGTATTCCTGCGCGCGCTTAAAGGTCGTGAAAACATAAGGAGAGGTGGTGAAAGCACGAATGCCCTGAGTGAATCCAACCACTCGCGCCCGCTTGCCGTTGATCTCGAATAGTTGCTCGGCATGGTCGACGCCCAGCTTCTGCTTGTAGATCTCATCCATGATGATGGCATCGGGACGCTTGAGATCTTCGATGCGCCCTTGCACCAGATTCCACGGACGTCCGAGATTTTCGTCGACATCAAACCCGACCACTTGTACCGATTCCTGGGCGCCATCAGAACGCTTCCACTGCACCCAGCGCGTAATCAGTTTCTCGGCCTTCGCAACTCCGGGAACGGCGCGCACCTGGTAGAGCTTGCGTTCGCTGAAGGGCACACCTTGCTCGACATAAGGTACATGCTTTGACGTGACCCACACATCGGCGCCCGAGTTATCGATCAGGTTGGAGGTGGTTACGGTGAAACCAACGAACAAGCCCAGTTCCACTACGATCAGCACCACGGCAAAAACAATGCCCGTGAGAGTGACGGTCAGCCGAACCTTGTCGTGAAACAGATTGCGTTGTGCCAGGGGCGGCATAGTTATTTCCTCTCGCGCAGCATGCCACGCAAAGTTAAGTCGAGGATGAACTCCGCCCGCTGTTCGATCGGCCGCCATTCAACCCAGGAATCGTGGCATTTTGCAATTTGCAGCGAAATTACCCCATGTACCGCTGCCCATAAGGTTTGGGAAATCAGTTCCGCGTCCTGGTGTTCGTGGCTAAAGAGCCCCGCATCCATGACCTGCTGTACGGTGTGCTTCAGGAAAGCGTAGGCATCCATTTCCGGATTACCTTTCACCTCCTGATCCATCTCGTCTGGCTCGACACCAGGATGAGGCGTCATGAACATCAGCTTGTAGTGGTTGGGATATTTCAGGCCGAAGTCGATGTAGAGCCTGCCAATCTGTTTGAGCCGCTCAACCGGGTCCTGAGCGATTTGGGCGCTCTGGAACACTTCGGCGAGTTTGGCGAAATCTTCGTGGCAAAGCTGGCGGAACAGGTCTTCCTTGTCTTCGAAGTGACCATAGATCGTAGTCGGCGTGTATTCGATCTTGTCGGCCACTTTGCGCATGGAGACGCCCTCGTAACCTTCGGCGATGAACAGTTCGCGCGCAGCATCGAGGATCTTGTCGCGGACTTCCGACTTTTCTCGCTGACGCCGCTCTTTCACACCCATAACAACTCTCTTTTCGTTAACAGTGTTAACTTAACGACGTTAAGTAAACGTCCGCCGTTACGAGTTGTCAAGCGAAATGTTGTAAAAAAGATTCCTACGGCTGGCGGGAGTTGCACATGCTGTTTTATTTCAGTTACTTACAAGCAGTCTGGTGCAATTAGAGAGCTAAGCCGCAGCCAACCGTCACCGTCTGGAAGCGCTGCGGCGTTTGCAAGAATCCTAAGCCGCGTCTCTCCGCGCCAGTTTCGCCATGGCTATCGACATCACCCCAGCGCCCAAGGTTTTCACCAGAATCGGGTGTTGAGCGTAAAACGAACTGGCTTTGTCGATGATGGAAGGGTCGGCCTGTTCGGCATGAGACGCCAATTGCTGCACGGCTTCCGGCGAGACGTTCTGGGCTTGTTCGGGCGTGATCTGATTGCCTCGTCCCAGTAGTCCCGAGAGCATGCTCCCTCCAGGAACCTGCGACAGCACGCCGGGTCCAACTGACGAGAGCAAGTGATTCAGCATGCCAGCTTTCTGCTCGCCGTTGGACTGGCTGAACATGCTGGAGATCATCTGTCCGAAGGCAGGCGTCTGATCGGAGCGAAAGGCGTGTGATAGCGCATCCGCCATCTGGTTCTGGGGCACGGATTGCGAAACTTCGTCGAAGTGCTGGTGCACCTGGGCGTCGCTGGTGGGAGTGGAACCTCCGGCATATTGCTTCAACATATCGAGCAACGACATAATTCCTCCTGCATTGCTTCTGGCTGGAACTGCGGGCGCCGGACATGGGTTCGGCGCCCCTAGTGTTTTCAGGCGGCAGGGATCACAAGTTCCTGTCCCACCTTGATCTTGTCCGGATCCTGCAGATTGTTGGCCTTTGCGATGGTCATGTACTTATTGGCGTCGCCGTAGAACTGCTTGCTGATCTTGGATAAGTTATCGCCGGGCCGAACTGTATAGGTCTGCTGTCCCTGGCGAAATTCGATGTCGTGCTTCAGATCTGAATAGTTTGGATCGACGGACTTGATGGCGTCCCAGATGCGATTTTTGCTCGCCTCGGAATTCGCCATGACTTTCAGCGAGAGCTGGTCTCCATCCATGCCGAGGGCATCGATCTGAGCACCCTCTCTCTGGATCACGTCGAGCACCGGTTGATATTTCTGCTTCAGTTGATCAAAGTCGGCCATTGGTTCCTCCCGGTCTGAGTTGTTTGGATCGCCTCTGTCGAAAGTGGGTAGCGTTCACTTGCCAGTTACGGTTAGTTCCAGCCGGCGGTTCCTGGCCCGGCCTTCATCGGTGTAATTGGCGGTAATTGGACGAGACTGGCCGTACCCGGCAGTTGAGATTCTGTCGGAAGCTACTCCCCCGGATACGAGCATGGTCTTTATGACGTTGGCGCGATCGACTGAGAGCCTCTGATTCGCGTCAGCGTCTCCGGTGTTGTCCGTGTGTCCTGTTAACGTGATCTGCGCGTTGGGATAAGCCTTCAGGATTGCAGTCAGATCGGTCACGTTCTGCACGGAATCTGGAGTCAACTCGGTCGAAGCCGTCTGAAAGTTCAGATGGTCGAAGATGAACGTTCTGGGGACATCCCCTGTTTGAGATGCCAGGTAGCTGGCAAGGCTGTAGTTGAGTGAATCCTCAAAGACAGAGATGGAAGTGCCATTTGGCAGCGAGAGCCTGGTGAGCGCTCCACTGGGACCACGACTGCGAGCGAAGATCCACAGCAAAACGCCTGCGAGAACAATCAGCGCGACCCACAACCACCTCTTCACGCCAGCGGTAGAGGAACCAGTAGGAGCACCGGAATATCTTTCCCTGGCGATTTCCGCCGCAGCCCTGGAGCGACCGCGATCGGCGTCAGCCGCGGGAGGCACCACTGCGGGTCCGCTGAGCGCGATCAGTTGCGATATACGGGAAGGAAGCGCCCCAAAAATGGATTCTTGCTGCGCGCGCAATAGTCCCGCGATTCCGGCAGCATCAAGCCCTTGCGCATTGGCGCACTTCCCGATGACCCCAAGAACCAGAGGCGCTGTCATGCCCAGCAGGGCGGCAGCGGAGGACGTATGGATTCCACTATGGCGTGCAAGTGTGTCGACAATCGACGAGCTGTTCTCAAACACGCTTCCAAGCAGCTGCTGTCCAGCGCTCATCAGGTTTGTCGTGGGCGTGCCCCCCGCGAACAGGATCGCTGCATTATCGGCCACCGGTGCAAAAGCGCCTTCGTGCACAAGGTTCCCAAGTTGTCTCACACCTTCCACGGAAGAGGAGAGGTGAGTAAGTCCTGCAAGAATGCTGGGAACTGCGGTCGCCAACGCCAGGCGAATCGCTGATTCAGGTTCGCGAATGGCAGAGCTTGCGCCGCGGATCAGCTCTGGGGTTAAGTACGCTCGAACGCTATCGAGCAGGCTGACGGGTCGTAATTGCTGGGGGGAAACGGCCACAGGGCACCTCCTGAGATCGCTGGAGTTGATGAGGGTGCGGAGGCCGGTATTGCCGCCGCCAGTGGTTCCGTGGTTCTTCTTCGAAGGTCGCGTACTGCGGGAGAACAAACGCAGCGACTTCGCAAACTTACTGCGGAAGACTGAGAATTTCAATTGTCGAAATTACCAGCCAAGAGTTTTATGTTCGGGTTGCGACTAAGGATGCGGATGCAGTGAAGCGCTGAACTCGCGTGCAAGCAGATCGCGGTTTCTGCAGGCAACTGCGTGACCGGCTCGCGCGCGAATCGCAGAAGATAACATCCTGACCAGATCTGCAGTGGGATACTGATCGTCATCAACATCTGAGCTGCATGCCAGTGTCGCTTCTCGAATGCGTGCGCAACAACTCACCTGCAGCGAAACCAGAGCTGTGGCACAACATGCCTTTGGCGTTGTTGCGGAAGGCGCAGCGCAGATTCGCCGTTAGCGAAACGACTCGAACCGTTACTCTCGACGGCAACGTTCGCATGAGGGTGGATTTGCGAACGGCCGTGGGGAACAGCATCTTCGTCTACAAATGCTGGGAATTTCCGGTGACGGAATTGTTGAAGGCCGCGCTCCATCCGAGCATGTGCTTTTTCGATGTCGGGGCGAACATCGGGTATTACTCCGTAGTGGCTGCCGCACGTTGCGAGCGCGTGTACGCGTTCGAGCCAGTGCCCAGGCTCTTCGACAAATTGTGTGAGAACGTTGAGCTGAATTCTGGCGTCAACATCTCTCCACACCGGATCGCACTGGCTGCTCACTCTCGGCCGGCGAAATTCTTCGTGGTGAATGACTGCGAAAATCAGGGGCTATCGTCGTTCCACGAATCGGCTGGCGCGGACGAGATTACCGTCGAGGCACAGTCTCTCGATGACTTTGTGCGCGAGCAGTGTGTGAAGCGAATCGATGTGATGAAAGTCGATGTCGAAGGCGCGGAAGAGCAGGTTTTCCAAGGCGGAGCCGGAATTCTCGGGAGTGATCGCGCGCCCGACATTATCTTTGAATGTCATGCTGGGGCAACGTCCGACCAGAAACTGCGCGAGTTTGGATACCGAATCTACGAATTTCGACGGCAACGGAGCTACGAGGCGAGAAACCTGTTCGCGAGTAAGCGAGAACTGCCGCCGCGTGTATCCGGGCTTCTGCAGCGACCCTAAGTAACAAGTGCTAGCACTTCCTTGAAAAAGCCAGCAGGTTGTCACTGAAGCGAACACCGGTTAAAAGTCCGGCTGAGATGTCCTGCCACGTGAGCGTCGGATATCCGGGCAGCCCGCCTTCATCGGTGTAGCGAAACACTGGTCGCTGGAAGCCCGCTTCGGTGAGAATTCGTTGCAAATCAATTCGCAACAGCGGCGTGATATGTGCAGGATACGAGGCGTCTCCGAATGCCACATGATGACTGCGCACCAGCAACGATACCAGTGAGCGCCAGCTCTCGTTGTTGGGCGTGGTTAGGATTAGAGCGCCGCCGGGACGTAGCAAGCGGAACATTTCACGTGCGACTAAACGAGGATTCTCGAGATGCTCGATGACCTCGGCTGCAACGATCACGTCGAATGTTGCACTATGGTATGGGAGGGATTCGTTGAGATCGGCGGCGATCCAGGCAATGTTCTCGTCAAGTGACGCCGGCTTTGGGAGGAGATCAACGGCAGCAACCGTGGTGAAGAACTCTGTGGCTTTCAGTTGCTGAGTCAGAAATCCCGTTCCCGATCCGAAATCGAGGAGATCTCCCCGCAACTGAAAATCGTGCAACGCGCGCAACACTGCTTTGTAGATCGCGTTACCACTAATGCCGCCGGATGCTTGTGATGCGACAAGGCGGCGGTTCGCCAGATCGATGGCTGATGATTCGAAAGTTTCCAGTGTGCTCACGGTCACTGCAGTGTGCCGCTCTGGAGCTGCATTCTTAAGCAGATAGGCCGGTGCGTCAATGGCTGAAGATGTTCCGGAGCCAAATCGAACTTACTGTATCTAATGAGTAAAGCCAATAGCAGTGTTCCCACCGGGGTTACTGCGGTAGGGTGCTGGCGTATTTCTGAGGACGTTTACCACGGGTGCTCCTTGATTTTTCAGGCTAGAAAGTACTGTTGTCTTGTTGCGCTTGCCGTTCTGAGCTTTTTACTGGCTATGCCTCTCTCGGCAGATCCGGGGCAATCGATTACAGACATCATCACGTCGGGGCAGATTGAGCTCGCCATCCAGTTGCTGAATACGCGTATACAGTCGACTCCGAACGATGCCGAAGCCTACCACCTGCTTTCGAAGTCTTATTACCACCTGAACAAGTGGGACCAATCGATCGAGTACGGAGAGCGAGCCGTGGAGCTTGCTCCCAACAACTCCAATTACTGGATGTGGCTGGGTCGCGCCTACGGCGAAAAAGCGGATTCGTCGAGTTTTGTCGCCGCATACAGTCTGGCGAAGAAGGTGAAAGCTTCGTTTGAGAAAGCGGTGGATCTCGACGGCAGAAACGTCGCAGCGCGCACTGACCTTTCTGAGTACTACATGGAAGCACCTGCGATCATTGGCGGAGGAACAGATAAGGCCGTCGCGCAGGCGAAACAGATTTCGGCTGTAGACCCGGCGCGGGCGCACTGGGTGTACGCGCGTCTGGACGAAAAGAAAAAGGATTATGGCGCTGCTGAGAGCGAATACGTGCAGGCGATCCGAGCCAGTAACAACTATGGCGCGTACTGGCTGAACCTGGCGAACCTTTATCGTCAGACCGAGCACTGGCCGCAGATGGAATCGGCGATCCAGCGAGGTATCTCGAGCAACAACAAGCCGAATGCGGTCTACTACAACGCCGCGACTATTTACGACCATGCTGGGCGAAATCTACCCGAAGCCGCGAACCTGCTTCGCAAGTACATTGCTGTTGGCGGCAGTGACGAAGCTCCAATGTTTCAGGCTCACTACATGTTGGGGACGATTCTCCAGAAGCAGGGAGACAGGCAGGGTGCCGCAGCCGAGTATCGTATCGCGCTCAACATGGCAGGTGACTATGGTCCCGCGACAGAGGCACTGAAGAAACTGGGCACACGCAAAGAAGCAGAGACCTCTGCTTCGCGGCAGCGTCGAGACGACGACCTGAGGTAGCCGGTTACTAACGTTATCCTCCCCGCTGCCTATCACAGAAAAACCGGAATCGTCCTTGATGGCCAGTCATCCCGGATCCTTTTGACAATCAGTTCCTGTCGAGAGTCCGAAGCCATTCTCTAATCACTGATTCCAACGGAGTCTTCTTCGCCTTCACTTCTTGCATGTTATGGAACAGTGCCAGCCTTCTCCCGTCCTCATAGTCACCTTCCAGCAGTCCCGAACGATCGCCTACCCTGGCTCCGCTGAGAAAAACGAGACGAATGCAATCATTTTTGTGCAGGTTAAAGACCGCGAGGTATCGGTTGTACTTCTTTTTTGGATCCGGCGGCTTCATCTCTCCCGAGTAGAAGAACGCAGGAGCGTTCCACTTGATCTCTTCACCGATCTCAGGGTCTGCGCTCAAAATGATCTTCCGCAGCGCTTCGGCGACATCGGCAAGTGGATGCACCAGCCCTTGCATATAGGCACCTTCTCTCGCTCGGACGGCTTTGTTAGGGCAGGTTGCTTCGGCTTCATCGATCATTTCGCTCCCGCCGCGTGCGCGGCTGTTGCTTCCGCTGCATAAGCCGGAGTTTCGCGCCAAACCATGCAGCCCGGCATACTTTCGATGACATATTAGCCTAGAACCGAGAAAAAACGGCTCCCAGCGCCGCACTTGGGAAAGTCAATAACGGGCTCTAGAACCGCCACATCACTGCAGTTTTGTCACTCGTAATGCAGCGATTCCGTGGGATGCAATCTCGACGCTCGATTCGCTGGTAGATATCCGAACAGAACTCCAGTCAAGCAGGAAACCAGGAACGCGAGAATCATCGACGGTCCGAGCAGAGGAATGTGCAGGCTGTATTGCGGCGGAATCAGGGGTTGGATGATGAAGACTAATCCAATTGCCAGGAGAATGCCGAGGATCGCGCCTGTCCCGCTGATCAGCAGCGCTTCATAGAGGAACTCGTAGCGGATCTGGCTGCGTTTCGCGCCCACCGCTTTGCGAACACCAATCTCGCGGGTGCGTTCTGTCACGGTCACCAGCATGATGTTCATGATTCCAACACCGCTGACGATCAACGCGATCGCGCTCAGTAACAGGAGCACTGCCGAGAGCGCGAATGAAATCCGGCGAGCCGCGCTGAGAACGGCAGCCAGATTTTCGACCGTATAGTCGGTACTATTCCGGTGATGGGCTTCGATCATTTGCCGGACTTCCCGCGTCACCTCCGGAACGGTGTCCGGCGAATCGGCTTGAACGTACAGCGTCCTGAGATAGTCCTTGCCAAGATAGAAACGCATCAGTGGGAAGGGAATTAGTACCGATTCAGGGCGGATCTCCGATTGTCCAAATGTCGACACGCGCTCGCGAAAGATGCCGATGATTGTGAAGCGCAGTTCGCCGACTTGCAGAACCTTCCCGACCATGTCTTCATCGAAGCGGTTGGCCAATCCTTCACTGATCAGTGCGGCCTTCGCGTTCGTCTGCATATCGATATCGTCGAAATAACGGCCTTCGAGGATCAGCAGATTGCGAATCTGCTGGAAGCCGTCGGTGACTCCTATCAAGGCAACGGGAACCTGGCGACCATTGATGATGACGACCTGGCTGCCGAAGTCGTTAGTGCCGGAAACTTGCGCGACATGCGGAAGAGTGCGGGCAGTCTCGTAGTCGGAGACGGAAATCTCGTCGGCGAGGGAATGCTTCGTTTCATCTCCCGAGTAGTAAGCGTAGATGAGGTTAGAGCCGACTCCCTCAACCAATCGCAGCACGTAGTTCTTGCCGACAAGCGAAATCGTCACCACCAGCACGATGCAGGCGCTTCCGATGATCACGCCCAGAATAGTAAGAGCGGCACGCGCTTTGTTGGCGCGCAGCGCGTCGATGGCGATTTCGAAAGATTCGCTCTTGATCATCTTGGGTCAGACAAATTCTGTGACGTTACTCCACAAGCCGAAAAGCGTATCTGCAATGCAACTGTTCTGCGACTTGGGGCTGCCGAGCTGAATCAAGTAAAGTAGAACAGTGA
>CAZBCQ010000037.1:9087-15402 GCA_964490255.1 uncultured Terriglobales bacterium
CAACTGTTCTGCGACTTGGGGCTGCCGAGCTGAATCAAGTAAAGTAGAACAGTGACACTTTGCAATTTTCATTCTATTCCTGACCGGGACCGTGTTTTGTCCCGTGGCAGGTTCGGTTCAAGAAGGGCAGGTTTGCCCATTAGATGACCCATGACCGACCTCGCCTGAAAACCTACATCTTTATCCTGCTGATGGTGATATTTGGACCCGTAGGGAATGTGCTCCTCAGCAAGGGAATGAAGTCGGTGGGGGCCATCACCGATCGCCGCCCGGGCCAATTGTTCGAGGTCGCGGAGCAAGTGTTCAGCTCCGGTACTATCTGGCTGGGAATCGCCTCGATGCTGCTGTTCTTCGTGGCCTACATGCTGGTGCTGTCGTGGGCCGATTACAGCTGGGTGCTGCCGGCATCGGCAGTGGCTTATGGAACGGTGGCGCTGCTCGGGCACTTCGTGCTGGGTGATCCTGTATCTCCGCTGCGCTGGGTCGGAATCGCCGTTATCTGTGTAGGTGTGTTTGTGGTTGGGCAGACACCCCACAGTACAACGCAAGCTCCGGGAGACAGCGCTTGATCGAATTCACGCTGTTCTTTCTGATCATGGTGTCTGGTACCGCTGGGGAACTTTGCGTCGCACGCGCCATGAAAGGCGTCGGAGAAGTGACGAGTTTCACGCCGGCTGCAATCGGCAGAGCATTTCTGCAGGCTGTCCAAACCGGATGGATGTGGCTTGGCGTGTTGTTGATGGCAATTGGATTTTTCTCGCTGCTGGGAATGCTGTCGTTGGAAAATGTAAGTTTCGTAGTACCGGTTACGGCTTTCAGCTACGCAGTTGGAACCTTGGGTGGGAAGCTGTTTCTGGGTGAAAAAGTAACAACCCAAAGATGGATGGGAGTTCTGCTGGTTTGCTTCGGCGTAGCTTTAGTGATTATCGGCAAGCATTGAAGATACAATAGAACAACTGCCGCATGGCTGGTTCAGCTTAACGATCGGCCAACCGTTGGAGAGGTAAGAAAAAATTGTGTGGAATAGCCGGGTTCACTCATAAGAACTGGGTGCCCGCTACCGATCGAATTGTCAAAGCTGTAGCCACGCTGGCGCACCGCGGACCGGACCAGCACGGAGTGTTCCAATCGGACATCTGTTCGATCGGAGCCGCCCGCTTGAAGATCATCGACCTTCAAGGAGGCAACCAGCCCATCACAACGCCGGATGCGGATACGACGATTGTCTTCAACGGCGAGATCTATAACCACCTGGAATTAAGAAAAGAACTGGAAGCGGCAGGACACAAATTCCAGTCCCATTGCGACACCGAAACCGTCCTGCATGCATTCCTCGAGTGGGATACGGAGTGCTTCGCGCGCCTGCGCGGCATGTTCGCGGTCGGATTGTGGACGAAGTCTAAGAAACGGCTCGTGCTCGCGCGCGACCGCATGGGAATCAAGCCGCTTTACATCGCGCAACGCGGTCATGATCTGTACTTCGGCTCGGAGCTGAAGACGATCCTGATCCATCCGGAGATTGAGCGGAATCTCAGCCTGAATGGGCTGGATTGCTATCTGTCCCTCAATTATGTGCCTTCGCCATGGACGCTGATCGACGGCATCGAGAAGCTTCCGCCGGCGCACTGGCTGGAATGGAAGAATGGCAATGTTCGCACGGACTGCTATTGGCAGTTGCCCTACGGTGTATCCGACCAGTGGACGCTTGAATCGGCGGAAGAACAACTAGACAGTCTGCTGAAGCAATCGGTTCGCGAGCACCTGCTCTCCGATGTGCCACTAGGTGTGTGGCTCAGCGGTGGCGTCGATTCTTCGACAATCTTGCACTATGCCGCCCAGGCATCTTCGTCGCGGCTGAAGACGTATTCCATCTCGTTTCACGGACGCACTTTCGACGAAACGGAATACATCAAGCGCGTGGTCGCGCAGTACGGGACCGAGCACGAGCAACTCGATCTGAATCCGGATGTGAATCTGGAGGGAGCGATCGAGGAGTTCGCGTATTTTTCCGACGAGCCGAGCGCCGATGCTGGAGCATTGCCCGTCTGGTTCCTGTCAAAGCTGTGCAAGACGGGAACAACGGTTGCGCTCAGCGGTGAGGGCGCGGACGAGCTTTTCGGCGGATATCTTACTTATCGTGCCAACCGGCTGTCGAGGATGCTGCGGCGTCTCCCGCGCGG
Organism: uncultured Terriglobales bacterium; assembly: GCA_964490255.1. GTDB lineage: Bacteria > Acidobacteriota > Terriglobia > Terriglobales > Acidobacteriaceae > JAJPJE01. The sequence goes on from CAZBCQ010000037.1 coordinate 11,268, forward strand.
TGTGATTGAGTTCGGGCTCGAGGCGCTGAAACATTGGCCGGTGTCCGACGAGAAGATTGGCCTGGATTACAAGCTGAAGCGTTTCGCCGAGGGATCGTTGCTTAGCGCGGAGCAGGCGCACGTTTACTGGAACGGAACATTCTCGGAAACGCAGAAGACGGTGCTGCTGAACACGATCTTGCCGGGTTCGCTCGATGCGATGTTGCAGCAGCTAGGCGAGCTGCCGGAGAGCAAGGACGATCTCGCGCCCTTCCTCTACTTCGACCAGAAGTACTATCTGCCGGACGACATATTAGTGAAGAGCGATCGCATGAGCATGGCGCACGCGGTTGAAGTCCGGCCGCCGTTTCTCGACCATCGCATCGTCGAGTTTGCTGCTTCGCTGCCGGCTTCTCTGAAGATCCGTGGATCGAAGCAGAAATTTTTATTGAAGCACCTGATGCAGGGGAAACTGCCGACTGCGGTGCTGACGCGCAAGAAAGTAGGATTCGATATTCCGGCACATGAGTGGCTGCGTGGACCGCTGCGCTCGATGGTTGTCGAGACGCTCACGCAGGGTGCAAGCGAACATGATGCATTGTTCCGGCCGCACGTAGTGGAGCGATTCCTTCGTAATCACCTGGAGAGGCGTGCGAATCTTGGATATCACTTATGGGGTTTAATGGTGCTGTTTCTGTGGATGAAAAAGTGGGGAGTGCAAGCAGTCCCCGCTTCACAGGAGGAACAGCGCGTTCCAGTCAGAATTGGCATGTCTATTTAGCCGTTCTGCTGGTAGCAAGCGCGGTGTATGTAGGCTGTATCGTTTCTCCCCCATCCCTGATGGACGATGTTGACGCTGTGCAGGCGCAGATTGCGCGCAACATGCTCAGCACTGGCGACTGGACGACCGCTCGTCTGGACGGCGTTGCCTACCTTGAGAAGGCGCCGCTCGTCTATTGGATCCTCGCGATCAGCTACAAGATCTTTGGCGCGACCGACTGGGCTGCTCGCATTCCCATCGCGCTCTCGTGCGTCGGTCTGGCGCTGCTTACGACAGCAATGGGCATTTGGGCCTTTGGCCGCAGAGCCGGACTTTACGCCGGACTGGTCATCGGCACCTGCATTGGCCTGTTTCTCTTCACGCGGATTTTGATTCCAGACGTGATGCTGACGCTGACGATCGCGCTGGGCATGTGGGGATTCCTGCGCGCGATCGACAAGGAAGAACCGCATCCGCGATTATGGGCATTCTTATTCGCCGCGAGCCTGGGAACCGGGCTGCTGCTGAAGAGCCTGATTGCGGTGGTATTCCCGATTGGCGCAGCAATCGTCTACCTGTTTTTGACTGGGCAGTTATTCTCGGCGAAAACCTGGAAGCGCCTGCATCCGGTGAGCGGGCTGGCGGTGCTTCTGTTGATTGCCGCCCCGTGGCATATCCTGGCGACGATTCGCAATCCGCCTTATTTTGCGTGGACGCTGCACAGCGGCCCGGGCGAGTATCACGGGTTCCTGTGGTTCTTCTTTATTAACGAACAGCTGCTGCGCTTCCTGAACTTGCGTTATCCGCACGATTACAACACCGTGCCGCGGCTTTACTTCTGGCTGTTCCACCTGATCTGGTTATTTCCGTGGAGCGTGTATCTGCCCGCGGTGGTCAAGCTGTCGTTCAGGCCGGTGGATCGCGCGGGGCGCACGCGCTTGCTCGCGTTGTGCTGGATCGGCGTGGTGCTGATCTTCTTCACCTTTTCGACGACCCAGGAGTATTACTCCATGCCGGCGTATCCGGCGATGGCCCTTCTACTCGGTTGCGCTATCGCGGACGATAAAACAACGGAATGGATTAAATGGGGTACGCGCGTGCTGGCTGTGATCTGCGCGGTGTGCGCCGTCGCGGCTGCGGCAATTCTCTACATGGTCAAGGGGCTGCCCGCTCCGGGCGATATCTTCTCGGCCATGAACGAGCATCCCAGCGCCTACACGTTATCGCTGGGACACATGGAAGATCTGACGCTGCATTCCTTTGCATATCTGCGCCTGCCGTTGCTGGTCGCGGGTATTGCGTTCCTGATCGGAGCGCTGGGAATGATGCGCGCCAAGAAAATGGCGTTCGTTGCCGCCACGGTCATGATGGTGCTGTTCTTCCACGCCGCACGGCTAGCGATGGTGAGCTTTGATCCGTATCTTTCGTCACGTCCATTGGTGAAAGTGCTCGAGCGATCTCCCCAGGGCACGCTGATCATCAATCACCACTATTACACGTATTCTTCCGTCTTCTTTTACACGAACCGCACCGGATTTCTGCTGAATGGGATTTACAACAACCTGGTCTACGGCGCATATGCGCCGGGTGTTCCCGATGTGTTCATCAATGATGATCAATTCAAGAATATGTGGCAGAAGCCAGAACGGTATTACCTGTTTGCAGAGCAATCAGACATGCCGAGATTCCAGGAACTGATTGCACCGGCCGAGCCAATTATCGTGGCGGTGAGTGGCGGCAAGGTTATACTTACCAATCATCCATTGCAGGGATCTGCGGCCCAACAAGGTCAACAGAAGCAACAAACGGAAACTCGGAAACGTGCCGAGATACGTAATCTCGTGTTCGGAACTGCGCTATTTTAAAATCCGAGTCGTTTTTGCGACCATCTGAATAGAACTGGGTTCTACAGGATTCACGCTTTGCCGACGGAGCTGGCTCAGTCCGTTTTTAACTAGCTAGAGGAGAGGGTTCATGAGGATTGCCGTACTAGGTGGAGACGGATATTGCGGATGGGCTACGGCGTTGTACCTGTCAGGCAAGGGACACTCGGTTGCCATCGTTGACAATTTCGTTCGCCGCCAATGGGACCATGAGTTAAGTGCGCAAACTCTCACTCCAATCCTGCCGCTAGCAGATCGTCTGCGCATCTGGACTCAACTCACCAGCAACGTCATTGACTCCTACGTTGGCGACATCACCGACTACGATTTTCTGGCTTCTTTCATCCGCGACTTCCAGCCGGAAGCCGTGGTGCACTTCGCGGAACAACGCTCGGCGCCGTATTCGATGATCGACCGCAAGCACGCCGTGTTCACGCAGGTGAACAACGTGGTCGGCACACTGAACCTGCTGTTTGCGATTCGCGAACTGCAGCCCGACTGTCACCTGATCAAGCTTGGCACCATGGGTGAGTACGGCACGCCCAACATCGATATTGAAGAAGGCTACATCTCCATCGAGCACAACGGACGCAAGGACGTACTGCCGTTCCCCAAGCAGCCCGGGTCTTTCTATCACCTCTCCAAGGTGCACGACAGCCACAATATGATGTTCACCTGCCGCATCTGGGGATTGCGCGCCACCGATCTGAACCAGGGTGTCGTGTATGGAACCATGACAGATGAGGTTGCGCTGCATGAAGGCCTGATCAATCGCTTCGATTACGATGACGTATTCGGCACAGTACTGAACCGGTTCTGTGTGCAGGCGGCGATCGGATATCCGCTTACCGTGTACGGCAAGGGTGGACAGACCCGCGGTTTCCTCGACATACGTGATACGGTGCGCTGCGTCGAGATTGCCTGTTTGAATCCAGCCGGCCGGGGTGAGTGCCGAGTCTTCAACCAGTTCACTGAGCAGTTCTCAGTTCTACAACTGGCAGAGATGGTGAAGACCGCGGGGAAAGAACTCGATCTTGATGTCGAAATCGACTACCTTCCGGATCCGCGGGTCGAAGCCGAAGAGCACTATTACAACGCGAAGCACTCCAAGCTTATTGACCTGGGACTGAAACCGCACTTCCTGTCCGATTCTCTATTGGATTCGCTGGTCAACATCGCTATACGATACAAAGACCGCATCGACATGTCGCTGATCCCGCCGCGCGTGAACTGGCGTTATCCTGGCAGCGATAATCGCCTGCGAGTTGAAAAAGCCGCCGAGGCCCGTGAAGAAGAGCGTCTGGAAAGCGTAAAGCCGAGCGTATAGCAGGGGTGAACACGTTTAGGTGTGACCCTTAAAAACTCTTGTGCACCCGGGCGCCGAAACCGAATCCGCCGTTCTGGTCACGGTCGGCGTTCACGGACCACCGCGGATTCAACTGATACTGCACCTGAATCGTCTGCTCCTGTGTAGAGGTTACGTCGGAAGAGAACGTCACGAACAGGTTACTGG
>CAZBCQ010000037.1:15502-29429 GCA_964490255.1 uncultured Terriglobales bacterium
GTCTGCTCCTGTGTAGAGGTTACGTCGGAAGAGAACGTCACGAACAGGTTACTGGTAACACGTTGCTGGACGGTGATGCGAGCTCCCTGAGCTCCCTGGTTTGGTCCGAGGACCGGGTCGACGCTGAGCTGAGAAATGCCGGCAATTCTCTCAACCCTTCCGGCTATCTGGCTGCTGATACCGGAAGCAAGTACGGACTCGGGTCCGAGTGATCCGCCTGCATTCGCATTCGCAGCTTGCGCTTCGGTTGTTTTGCCGAATGCAAGCAGGTTGATGATGTCCACTGGCGGAAGCGACGGGTCGGAAGAGTAGGTGGTGCGCAAGCGGTCAATTGGCCCTTCCAGCCGCAAATTGATGTTGTACTGATCGATCGTGGTGGTCGCGGCAAGGTTCACCACGGGCTCGGTCCGCGTGGGATTTACGAACGCGACGTTTCCGCCCTGGATCACATAACGGTTCGCCAGAAAGATGACGTCTCCACCAGTCACGTCGGCGCGGCCCAGTATGACCGGTTCTGCTGCCGTCCCCTGAATGCGTAAGTTCGCTCCTCCTTGCACACTCAATGTGCGGCTCACAAGGTTCAAACCTGATCCCGTCTGCAACACGATCTGGAGTTGCACATTGTTGGCGAATCCGGCCGAAGGAGGCGAGGATACTTCGTTACTCAGCTGCGATGCGAAAGATGTGACGTCGAACTCAGGTGTGAAGGAAAGCCGGTCGAGGTGAATTTGGCCGCGCAGCAACGCAGTCTGCGTGTTCCCAGTCAGGGTGAGATCGGTATCAATCGAGCTGCGAACGCCGCGTGGATAGAGCAGCGTGATCCCATTTCCCGTTGCCGCCAAATCGAAGAGAATCGCAGGGCGAATGACTACGCCTCCCCTGGCAGTTACGGTTCCTCCACCGACCTGCCCCTGGAATCTGGTGATATCGAGGCGCCGGTTGTTGAGGGTCAGCACTCCATTCGCGTTCTGCAGTCCGAGCGGCGCCCCGGCCATCGTGAGATTCGCATTCACAATATGAACCTGACCTTTGAAGTTCGGATTAGCCGTTTGCCCGAATGAGTTGATATCGAATTGAAGTTGGCCGCTGCTGCGCACATCAGGCTGAAAAGCTTGCAGAATTTTGAGATCAACAGTCCCCAGCAACAATAGGGACGCCGGTGTGCTGGACAGCACGGGAATGTTGCCTTGAAACTGCAGATCGGTGTTGGTACCGCGTATCTCCGAACGCTGGATCGCCAGCGTCCCGTGAGTGTAGTCGATCAGAATCGGATGCACCGCTGCGACTTCAAAGTTTTGGTAACCAAGCGAGAGCACAGGCAGCTGCGCATGCATCTCAAGTTGCGCTTTGTTCTTCAGGGGTCCTCGCAAGCTCGCATGCAGTTGGGTCTGTCCGGTCACGTCACCCGCCTGTGGCAGGTATGACGCCAGAAGTGGCTCGAGCGGAATTGTGCCAGTGTCCACTCGCACATTGGCTTGGTATCCATCAGCGAGGCCAACCGTCCCATGCGCACGGATTCCGGTGTTCACGGCTTGTGAGGTCAGGTCGAGCGTGGCCACATGCTGCTGCACATTTCCCTGCAGCGTAAGACCGCGAATGGTCTGCTCTTGGAATTGAAGGGTTGGTATCTCGGCAGTGAGCGTCAGATTCGGATTCTGCAACGAGCCCTGTCCGTTGGCCGTGACGTTGAGGGCTCCCGAGAGATTCAGGTTCCGTTGCTGAACCGTGCGCAGTTTCGCAAGTTGGAGGTTCGCGATCTGCAGCATCACATTGTAACCCTGCTGCTTTGGGTAATAGACGAACTTGCTGGTCGCGGAACCGGCTGACATCCGGGCACCAAACGTGCCGTGAAGTTCGCTCCCAGTGCCCTGGAAACTCACGGTGACAGCCTGTACTGGCTCGTTGCCCATGCTGCCGTTGGTGACCACGACCGTGCCCTGGCCGAAGGGAGCGAGTTGGGTTCCATGCATCGCAACATTCGCATTCAAGGTCCCTGTGGCATGAATGGGTGAATTTGCCAGCCGCGCTACGTCAGCGACGTTCAGTTGAGAAACACCGATATTCACGCTGAACTGGCTCTCTGGGGTGAACGACCAGCGTCTTAAAGCCGTTTGTAGAGCGAACCGGATGTGACCCTGCTGAGCTGGTTCAAGATCGGCGTTCTGCACGCTCACTAGTGACGGATTCGCTTGCACATTCGCGCGCAGCACACGCCATGCGGTCTCGCGAATGCGAAGATTCGACGCGATGAGTTGTCCCTGCAACCGGGGATCTGCGGTACTACCTTGTATTGAGCCGTTGAAAGTCGCTGTGCCATAGAGACCTAGAGGCTGCGCCGGCGCTCCAGGAGAAGAACTTCGGAACGCGTTCGCGACGGTTTCCAATTCGTGCAGATCGTTGGATTGCATCGCAATCTGCAGGCTGGAGTGTTCACTGACCGTTCCGTTGAAGGTGAGCGACGTTTGCGGCAAACGGATGTAGCTTTGCGTCAAGGATATCTGCTTGCTGCGTCCGGCGTAGCGCGCATGGAGCAGGGCGTCTAGCGGAATGCCGGAAGACGCGGCTGCTTGATGTGGAACTGCCCGGGCGCGAAGAGACGCATCGGCAGTCGCAGCCACGTTCTGCATCGATCCACTCCACGATGCTTTGACCGCCACGCTCGTAGTTCCAACCAGCCGAAGCTCCCGGAACGAGCTGGAGGCAGCCAGCGACTGAACCGCTTCGGCAGAGATGTCGCGGAGTGTCGCGTCGAGCTGCGACTGCATTTTGCCGGCAAGATCGCGTATCGTGAGTCCCGCGCTCAGGGTGCCACCAAACAGTTTCCCGCGTACGTCCTGCACCGTCGCATTTCCATTCGCGATGGAGTAGCGCGCACTGAGGTCGCGAATCTCGCCACGATAGCCAGAGGTGTTCACCAGCAGCGTATTGCTGCTCATCGCTCCATTGAGAGTGATGGAGTTGAGCAGCACCGTATTTGGCTGATTCCGATATTGCGCGGTTCCGGTAAGCAGAATCATCCCGGAAGGGATGCTGGGGTTCTTCAGAACTTGGCCGAACTCGTCTCCGTCCAAACTCGCACGATAGCTCGCCTGAATTTCCGGGTTGCTGTAGTTCTGCAACGTAGCGTTCAGTTCCACCTGCGACGGACCCACGGTCAGCGTGACCGGGTCTAGCTTCAGCGCATTGCGAGTAGCGTCAAATTTTGCGTCAAGGTTGTGCGGGAGAGGCGAGTAGTTGCCGTACTGCAACGTGCCATTGCGGTAGGCCAGCGTTCCGTAATAGCTTCCTCCAACGGAAGAAGAGTACGTCGACTGAAAATGTAGGTCGTGAAGGTCCGCATACAGGACCTCTTGCTGATCGTTGTAGTAGACCTGGCCCTGATCCAAAACCGCGTGTCGCACTGCGAGGTCGAAAACATTGGTTTGCTGGCCGGAGGACGCTTGCGGCGTAGGGATGTTGCTGTTCCCAGCTTTGTCGACGTAGACGTGGGCTACTGGATGATCGACGGTGATGCTGTTCAGATCCCACTCGCGATGCAGCACGGAGATGATCTTGACGTTCACGCCTATGTGGTCCACCTGAAGCACGGGACCGTAGGGGCTGGGGTCTTTTCCCTCGATGGTGATTCCGTTCAGGTCAAGAGTCAGGTTCGAGGCATGGAAATCGAAGCTCTGGATATCAACCCGGGTTCCAAGTTTCGCCCCAAGCAGAGTCTCTACTTTCAAAAGAGCGAAGCGGTGGAAAGCTGAGCTGCGCAGCACGAAGTATCCAGCCACAACCAGCACCAGCACGACGACGGCAACGATCCCCGTCGTGTATGCGGCGGTTCTCTTAAAGCTCACAACTTCTCCTGGAACCGATCAGGACGGCTTCTCAGGATTGAGCGCTGGTCTAAAAAGCCTGTCCAAGTGTCACGAATATCTGAGTTGATTTGATTCCGGGAATCGGATTCAAGTTGTGGCCGACATCAAAGCGAATCGGCCCCAAAGGCGTGGCGTAGCGTAGTCCAAAACCGATGGTATTTGAGTAGTTTGAAGCGAAGGAGCTAAAGGACAAAACGGGGAAGACGTTGCCGCCGTCGTAGAAGCCGACTACGCCAAAGCCTTTCTTAATGGGTGAAACCGGGATGCGGAATTCAGAGTTGAAGATAAACAGTCCATTTCCGCCGGTCGGCACTTGAATGAATGAGCAAGTACTTGGATCACTGGTATTGCCGCAAGCCAGCACCTCGCGTTGTGGCCCAGCGCCGTATAGTGGATAGCCGCGAAGCGTGCTGCCGCCACCCGTAAAAAACTCTTCGCTCAGTGGAACAGTGCTTCCTGAAAAGCCCTGCTCCAATCCAAGGCGGATGCTATTCGCCCAGATGATGTTATCGAGGCCGATATTCTTGTAGTAAGCGGTCTGACCGACCATCCGCCAGAAGTTCACTTGGGAACCTAAAGCAGTAGGTGTGATTGCAAGTTGATAGCTCTGATAGATCCCCTTGTGGGCATCCAGGGCATTATCACGCGTGTCCCGGATGTAGGAGGCCGAGAGGGTAGATAGCCGAATGTCTCGTTGGTCAGGGGGAACGAGGTCAGGGATCAGCAGTTGGGTAATGTCGGTTCTCTGGAGTTGGTAACGTAAGAAAACGGTTTTGGTCCGCTTAGCGTCGAGCGGCTTGCGAAACTCAAGCGCAAGCCGGAGGATGAGGTCGGTGAAGGTAGGGTTCTCGCTATCATGCTCGAAGAGGCTGCTCGAAGTCGCAGTCCAACTGCTTCCGCGGAAAGAAGGAACAAGGTAGCTAGCCTGAATACGCTGGTCAAGTCGGCCAGCGAAGCCGCCAGCCGTCAGGCTTTCTGCAGTCCCACGCAAATTTTTACGAGTGTAATCGACCAGGCCACTGGGGCCCCAGAACGTTCTTTGACTCGTAACGAAATTGGACGGTACGCCAACAGGAGGTATCCCGGGCACGGTCACGGTCCCTCCCGGCACGCTTCCGCCTCGGTTGATTATTTCGAATCCAAAGCCATACGTAATCGTATTCCGCTTGGCCTCGTGTACTTTAATCAGCACATCTTCATTGTCCTGGTCGATGACCGTGCGTTTCGGGTCGACCTCTGCCCAATCGAAAACGCCGAGATTGTAGAGACGACTCTCGGCGGAGAGTAACTGATCTTCACTGAGCGGATAACCGGGCTTCATTTTGACTGTCGTGTTAATGATGTGCTGTTTGGTGTGGTCACGCCCAATCGTGAGAACTTTCGCCGTCTTGACCTGTTGTCCTTCATGGATTTCATAAACCACCTGGTACTCATGCGATCCCCTGGCAATAGGGGTGGCTCGCGCGCTGAAGGTAGCAGTCAGATATCCGCTCGACAGATACTGCGCCAAAACCTGGTTTCGATCCTGGTTCGCCAGGTAAGCCGAGTAGGGCTTACCGGGCGCGATGTGCAACCCTTTCGGTGCCAGTTGCGACAGCGGCAGATTATTTCCTTCTATGGTGAGCGATTGCACCGTGTCGCGTGGACCCTCGGTAATGACGAATGTCACGGCAACATTGCCGTTCGGACGTTTAACGTCGGGGTTCACGACCACCTGACTGAATCCGGCATTCCGGTACACACCGCGAATGTTGCTCACGCTGGTCTGAACCAGATCCTCGCTGAAACTTCCGCGTGAGAACAAGAAGCGCTTTTTCTTGACAGCGATGTGCGGCAACAGGTCTGCGCTGCTCACAGTGTGGTTTCCCCGAAGGCTCACACTCACAACTTTGTGGCGCGGTCCTTTTTCGATCTCGTAGGTGACATTAAGGACCGAGGGCTGCTGGTCCACCTTGAGGTTCACCTTAGAGTCGAAATACCCCTTCGACTGGAAGTACGACAGCAGATTTTGACGTCCTTCCTGCGCAATCTCCTCGTTGAATAGGTTCTCCTGGTACATCGGAATCAGTCGGCGCTTGGTTCGTTCCCACAGGCGTGCGCCGACTACTTTCACGTTAATCTTAGGGCCCTTCGTGACATTGAAGGTGACGTCGGCCCGATTGCCTTCCGCCATGTAATTCGCAGAGGCCAGCTTCACCTGAGCAGAGAGGTATCCCTTATTAGAAAGCTGCTTTTGGAAGTACTGCTCGGCTGACTGCAATCTCTTATAGGAATATGGCTTTCCCGTGCGAATCGCGACGCGCCTGAATCTTGCCATGAAAGTTTGTACCGAATGTTCGAGGCGAGCGGCTTCCTCCGGCGTGGTTCCGGTGACGGTAAGATTGCCAAAGTTGGCGCGCCGGTTCAGGTCGGTAGGAAAGATGACGTTAACGATGTGATTCTGAGGGTCAATCGAGAGCGAGGTCGTAACATGCGACTGAAAGAAACCGCTTCGTCGAAAATGCTGGGCCAAAGCCGATTCCGCATTGGCGACTGAGAGCGGAGAATAGGGTCCCTGCATCGGGTAATTGGAGATCTGCAACAAACGCGAATAGGAATACACCCGGAGCGCTCCCGGAAACTCGTACATGCCGATGTAGTAAGCGGGAAGCAGAACAAAACTCACACGAACCCCCTCGGGCTCGGGAGTCACGTCGAGGCGAACGTCCGTTACTTGTCCCGAGCCTTTCAGGGCGGTAATGCTGGCATTGATGTCGTCGAGCGAAAAGGGCTGGCCCTGCTTTTGCTTGATCAGCGATTGCAGCCGCTTTGCTTCCTCCTCGCTCAGATCGGGGCGGCCTGAAAGCTCAATTGTTGAAACCACCTGTCCTTCATAGGACGGCAACAGGCTCGGGGGAGTGGGAACTTCCTGCGGCCATCCTAATTGGACGCACAGCAATAACAGCGCAAACACCCGTAACAGGTGATCGCCGCGCCAGACGCGCGCAAACCCTCTTGTCATCTGATGCGAGAACAATTGTTCAGTCAGATCCCGGGAATCAGGAGGAATGGCCGAATCGCCCGGGCCGCGAATCGAGGTCACGAATCTCACAGGCTGCAGCTATCCCCAAGTGTTTGGATGAATGCTGAGCGGGAGTGTTGTCTGTACAGTCGGATTCAGCACTCACGGTTCGAAAAGGGGCTATTCGCTAAGCGCGGCGCTGCGAGCGGACTCGGAACTTTCGTCCCGCGTTTCTTCGAACAGAATCTTCAGTAGGACGGAAATGACGGAGAGCAAAACTGGTCCGAGGAAAATACCGATGAGCCCAAAAGCCTGGGCACCGCCGATGAGGGCGAAGAGCAACAGCAGAGGATGTACCTGCACGCGACCTTTTATGACCAGCGGACGGATGACATTGTCAACCGAACTGATGACGAATGCTCCCCAGATCAGAACGAAGATCCCTTTTCCCACGTGTCCAGTGATTATCAGGTAGATGCCCGCCGGCGCCCATACCAGTCCGGCACCAACGACTGGGACCAACGAACAAACGGCAGCAAGCAAACCCAGAAGCGTGGAGGACGAGAAAGAACAGATCCTGAGCGCAATGGCCGTAAGTATGCCCTGCGCCGCGCCGACGGCCGCCATCCCATAAACGTTGGCGACAATGGCATCACTGATGCCACGAAGAAAGCGGTCGGCCTGCTTGGGCGAAAGCGGCATGACCTCGGAGATTCGGTGGATCAGCCGCTTTCCATCGCGAAAGAGAAAGAAGACCGTGATCAGCGCAATTGCCGAGTGGGTGATCAGTGCAACCAGATTTCCCAGCAGCGCGGCGCCTGTTCCCAACAGAGCGACACCAAGCTGGTTGAGATGATTGGCAATCTGTTCGCGCAATCTGACTGACGAAACATCTACATACCTTCCCAGGAACGCCAGTGGCTTTTGAGCCAGCTTCATGACGGAGGGAACCACTCCACCGTGCTCGGCGCTTTTTTGGCTCAGGTAGTGTCCGATCTCGAGCGCCTGGGTGCTCGCTCTCAGCAAGATTACGGTGACCGGAATTGCGAAAAGAAGGATGAGAAGAACGATCGTCAAGAGGGAAGCCAGCCCCGGCCTTCTTACCTCCTTCAAGATGCGCTCGTACATTGGATCGAATACGACAGCGATGACAATGGCGAACGCCACCGGTTCGATGAAGGGCCGCTCGATAAAGAATATGAGCGCAAAAGCAAAGGCAAGCAGTGCTGTCAGAAAAATGAGAGTTGCCTTTTTGCCGTTCACCAGCGGGCCTCCCCGATTGATCCCCATGCAAAGAAACACAAGTATATTTGCGCGCCCTGCGTATCAGTGCGGAAAAATACTGCAGATCGGAAGCCATTGTTCATCCAAGTGATGGACACTGAGTTGTTTTTTCATGATTGAAGCTGAATCTCAATCGCATAGCTCTGCTAGGCTCAATACGGGTATGCCCGTATTGTCCTTTCGGTCCGTCAGCAAGAACTATCTTGCTGATGGGCAGCAAATTCGCGCTCTATCCAGTGTGTCGCTGGAACTCGAGCAAGGCGAGTTTGTCGCGCTGGTTGGACGCAGTGGCTGCGGCAAATCCACGCTGCTGAACCTCGCTGGAGCCATGGACTTCCCGACCTCGGGTGAAGTGTTGCTGGATGGCGTAGCTACGTCTTCGTTGGACGATTCTGTCCTGACGCGCTTGCGCCGCGAAAAAGTCGGCTTCATCTTTCAGTCGTTCCAGCTCCTGCCTACTCTGAGCGTGATCGAGAACGTCGAGCTTCCGCTGTTGCTGGCAGGGCGGAGCAACGCGCGTGCCGCCGCGCAAGAGCGGCTGCACTGGGTGGAACTTGCGGGCTATGACGATCGCCTGCCACACCAGCTATCCGGAGGGCAGATGCAACGGGTTGCGATTGCGCGCGCGCTGGTGCATTCGCCGCGGGTGCTGCTGGCAGACGAGCCGACGGGGAATCTCGATAGCGCAACCGGCGATGTGATCCTGGAACTCCTTCGCCGCATTGCCACGGAACAGAAGACGACCATGCTGATGGCGACACACAGCACCGAAGCCGCTGCCCTGGCCGACACGCTGGTGCGGCTTCGCGATGGGCGCATCGAGGAGGTTACGCGTCGCTGAATGATGCGCCTACTGCTCTTCTATCGCCTGATGGTGCGTCCCCTTTTTCGCGAGCCGGTGCGCACGACGCTGACGATATTCGCCGTCGCGCTGGGCGTAGCTGTTGTGATCGCCATTGAGCTCGCGGGCGATGCGGCTGCCGGATCGTTTCGGTCATCCGTGGAGACGCTTGCAGGCGATTCCGAAATCGAAGTGACCGCTACGGGTGGCGTTCCGGATGACCTTGTGGGCAAGCTCGCGACGCTTCCGTACGCAATGCGGGTACGGCCCCGTATTGAAGATTATGCGGTGCTGCCGGAATCGGGCGAGTCCGTACCGCTCGTCGGAGTGGACCTGATCGCGGAGGCGAATGATCGGGACGGGAGCGAACACAAACTGCCTGACGTGGCAGATGACTCGGAAAGAGGCGCAGACGTAAGCAACAGCGTTTGGGTCGGACATCGTATCGCTGCAACTGCGGGCGGGAAGATTCGCCTGCTGATCAACGATCACACACGCGACTATGCGGTGCGCGGAGTGCTTCCAAGTTCGGCCGGCGAAAACGTTGTCGTGATGGATATTGCCGAAGACCAGCAGGAGCTGGGAAGAGTCGGACGCGTCGACCGCGTCCTGATTCGCGTGCCCGATCAGCCAACGCTTGAGACTTGGCAGCAGCGATTACGGCAAGCATTGCCGGAAGGTGTGCAGGTCCGTCCACAAGGAAGCGGAACCGACGAGAACCGGCGCATGCTCGCGGCATTTCGCTGGAACCTTCGAATATTGAGCTATGTCGCACTGGTCGTGGGCGCGTTTCTCATCTACAACACGATTTCGGTTTCGGTCGTTCGCCGTCGCCCCGAGATCGGCGTTGTACGCGCGCTCGGAGCAAGTCGCGGAACCATCCTGGGTGCGTTTCTAGGCGAAGCCGCTTTCTTCGGCGTGGCTGGTGCGCTGCTGGCGTTGCCGCTCGGACGGCTCATGGCCATTGGAGCAGTCAAGCTGCTAAGCACAACGGTGAACTCGCTCTACGTGAGCAGCCGTCCGGGATCCATCGCGCTCACCTGGTGGCTGGCGGGAGTGGCATTGCTCATCGGAGTGGGAGTCGCGGTGCTCTCGGCGCTTTCACCGGCACGCGAGGCGGCGCAGGTCTCACCGGTCGAAGCGATGGCACGCGGACAGCGCGAATACACGGCGCGCATCCACAAGTGGCGGGATCTTTGGATCGCACTTGCGGTAGGAGCGGCAGGGATCGCAGCTGCAAGAGCTCCCGCTGTCGCTGGAAAACCTCTTTTCGGATACCTTGCGGCGGTCCTTTTTATTGGCGCGTCGGCGATGGCGATGCCTGCGGTGGTCGAATCGATCCTGGTCATCGCCACCCGACTGTGGCGCCGCCTGCTTGGCGTAGAAGCGTTGCTGGCGTCGCGCAGCTTGGTGGGTTCGTTGCGACGGACGTCGGTTCTGGTAGGTGCACTCTCGACCGCAATCGCCATGATGACTTCGGTTGGCATCATGGTCGGCAGTTTTCGCCAGACTGTGGTCGTGTGGATGGACAGCCAACTGCCTGCCGATCTTTATCTTCGGCCAGCCGGTGATCCCGGTATCGACAAGCATCCCACCATCTCCATCGATCTCACCAATCGGATCGAGAAGCTGCCCGGCGTGGAAGCGGTCGACCGGTTTCGCTCGTACGACATCAGCTACCAGGGAATGCCGGCGACGCTTGCTTCCGCGGAAACCGAGACATCGCGCTATTACCGCAGCTCAGGGTTCGTATCGCGACGGCCCGCTCTCGACGTTGTGCGTGAATTGCAGCAGGACCATACGGCTATTGTCAGCGAGCCGTTCGCCAACAAGCATCATGTGAAGACCGGAGACACGTTGACGTTGCCGCTCGGAGAGCGAGACGTCTCATTGCGGGTGATCGACGTCTTTTACGATTACGCGAGTGAGAGCGGCTTCGTAATACTGGATCGCGGCACGATGCTGCGTTACCTGCCCGATCCCGCGCCTACGAACCTTGCCGTGTATCTGCGGTCCGGCGCGGATCTTGAGACAGTGCGGCACAACATCGAGCAGGTTTCGGCGAATCACGACATCCTGATCTTCTCCAACCGCGACATTCGCAACGAGGCGGTGCGTATCTTCGATCAGACATTCGCGATTACTTACGCCCTCGAGGCGGTTGCCATCATGGTGGCCGTAATGGGAATTGCCGGAGCCCTACTGGCGCTGGTCATTGACCGCCGGCGCGAACTGGGCCTGCTGCGCTTCCTGGGCGCGGCGACGGGGCAGATCCGGAAGATGATTTTGGTAGAGGCGGGAGTCCTCGGATTGCTTTCAAACCTGGCCGGCCTGGCGCTTGGATTCGTGCTTTCGCTGGTGCTGGTCTTCGTCATCAACAAGCAGTCGTTCGGATGGACGATCCAGTTCCACTGGCCGGTTGCGGTGCTGGCTGCAGCTTTGACTGTCGTTTATGTGGCAACGGTCCTGGCTGGCTTGTATCCGGCCCGCATCGCCACGCGGCTGAATCCGATTGAGGTGGTGCATGAAGAATAGCGCACGCTGCTTCTTCGTTTGGCTGATGCTGGCCTCATGCGCGGTCGCGCAATACAAGCAGGCGTTGCCCGGATATCAGTATCAGTTCCCGCGCGATCACTTCAGTCATCCCGAATTTCGCACCGAATGGTGGTATTACACCGGCAATCTGAAGTCCACCGACGGTCACCGGTTCGGATTTGAGCTGACCTTCTTCCGCCAAGGGGCGAGTCGCCAACCACTGCGAAACGTGGACTGGGGCGTGCAGGACCTTTATCTTGCTCACTTCGCCGTCAGCGATCTCGATTCGCAGAAGTTCTATTACGCCGAGCGGGTGAATCGAGCAGGACCGGGGATTGCAGGCATCAGCGAACAGACCGGACGCGTCTGGAATGGCAATTGGCAGGCGGAGTGGGTGAATGGCGCGCAGCAGTTGCAGGCCGTCGCGGAAAATTTCAGCCTCCGACTAGCGCTCAAGTCGAACAAGCCGCCGGTGATCCACGGCCAGCACGGCGTAAGCCAGAAGGGGGCAGGCGCGGGGCACGCTTCGCACTACATCTCTCTTACGCGATTGATCACGACCGGAACGATCGAGGTTGGAGACAAGTCGTACGAGGTGCAGGGCGCGTCGTGGATGGACCACGAATTCTCGACCGACTCGCTCGCCGCAGATGAAGTCGGCTGGGACTGGCTCAGCATTCAGCTCAGCGACGACACCGAGCTGATGCTCTACCGCTTGCGGCACAAAGACGGCAGCGCCGATCCGTATAGCTCGGGCACGTACATCGACGCCGGAGGGCGCACTACGTTTGTCAGCGTCCACGATTTCAGCATGCAGCCGCTCGGTGACATGTGGACGAGCCCGAAGTCAGAAGCGCGCTATCCCGTTCTGTGGCGAGTCACGGTTCCTTCTTTAGCTTTGGATCTGCAGATACGTACGCCTATGGCCTCTCAGGAGCTTGCCGGAAAGACAAGATTGAGTCCGAGCTACTGGGAGGGAGCCATCGACATCTCTGGCAGGCGCGGGTCTTCTCCCATATCCGGGGCGGGATATCTTGAGATGACCGGATACGCTAAGCCGCTCGATTTCTCGGCGAAGTAGAGTTCAAAAGTCAGGCCACAAATCACACGGATTTCACAGATCTTGTTTCAGAAACAATCCGCGTTCATCCGTGCTATCTGTGGCCGATCCTGTGTGCTTTCAACCGCGAAACAAAACTTAACTTGCAAGTTTCACCTCTCTCGCGGCATCATGCTTGGCTTCTCTCATTACGACCAATGTTTGTTGTTTAACGGGTTCTATGCGTTCAAGGCTGGTGTTGTGTTCGTTCCTGCTTTTCGGGCTCTCATTTTCATACGCACAATCCGCTGAGTGGAAGCAACTGTTCGATGGCAAAGACCTGACCGGATGGAAGCACGTCGGCCCGGGCAGCATGACGGTCGAAGACGGCCTGATCAAGACCCATGGTGGCATGGGATTGCTCTACTGGGCCGGGCAGAAGTTCAGCAATGGCACACTTCGTGTCGTCTACCGCATGCGCGACGAGAACGATAATTCCGGCGTCTTCATCCGCATTCCCGTCGAGCCGCGTGAAGAGTGGATGCCCGTCAACTACGGTTACGAAGTGCAGATCGATAATCACCCGGAGAAGTCGGACGAAGACGACTATCACGTGACCGGCACGCTTTACTCGCTGACTAAGCCGCTGGCAAAACCCGGCAAGCCCGGGCCCGAGTGGAACACGATGGAGATTACCCTCGACGGCGCACGCACCATCGTCATGCTGAATGGCGTGAAGGTGACTGACTACACCGAGGGTCAGCCTGTGCCTGACAAGAAATTCAAGTTCGAGCCAGAACGTGGACGTCGTCCGGAGGAAGGCTACATCGGATTACAGAATCACAGCGACAACGACATTGTGTTTTTCAAGGAAGTGGCATGGAAGCCGCTGCAGAAGTAGTTTTTGCCTTTGTCATCACGAGCTCGCGTAGCGAGCGAGGGATCTGCAGTTCTCATTCCGAACTACTACGGAGCACTCATTATGAATAGCGATTTTTCCCGCAGGAAATTTCTCCAGGCAGCCGGAGTAGCCGGAAGCCTGATCGCCACCCGCTCAGTGCTGTTGGAAACCCCGGCGTTCGCGCTTCCAACCACAGTTAGCCCGAACGACCGCATTCGTTTCGGCATCATCGGCGTGGGGATGCAAGGGCAGGGGCTGCTGAGGGCGGCCGTCACCTTGCCCGGCGTCGAGTGTGTCGCTGCCTGCGATCTCTACGATGGCCGGCACACCTTGGCGAAAGAAATCGCTGGACCAAACCTCCCCACCACTCGCCGGTATCAGGATCTTCTGAACAATAAGAATATTGATGCCCTGATCATTGCCGTCCCCGACTTCTGGCACCGAAAGCTTGTGGTTGAAGCCG
>CAZBCQ010000038.1:0-29366 GCA_964490255.1 uncultured Terriglobales bacterium
GTTCGCGATTTTTGTCCGGCGCTTCTGAGAACTTGAGCGTAGCCGCGGCCAGCGGAAGCAGACGGCTCATCGGCGTATCGTCGTGCGTGATCGTGTTTGCGATTGTCCTGCGTCCGACATGCGAGGTGCCCGGATCCGTTTGAACCGTCGCAAACGAATACGTGGCTGGCGTGCGGCCAATTTGATCGAGATCGATCATGGCGCGAATGGACCTGCGCTCGTCGTCCGAAAGGCCCTTCAGATAAGAAGCGGAACCCGCAAGATCTTTGTGCCCGCTGAAAGCGATGAATACCAAGCTGTAGCGGTGCGGCGCGCCATAAAGAGATTCAGCCAGCAGCGGCAACATGGTGAGCGTTGCCCAGTCAACCCTGGCTTCGTCTCCCTTCGACTGGTAATCGGAGCGTGCGCCAATCACGATCGAGCCGGGCTCCGTGCCGGGGATTGTGCAGATCAGGTTCGGCTCGTCCTGTCCGGGCACATGCTGCTCCTGGATGTGATCGGCGGTGCATCCTGCCTTGAGGAATTGATTGCGCAGCATGGTCAGGCGCGCGGCCTGGTCCACGGGCCTCAGCGCCAGACGGCCTTCAACGATCGGCTGATCGATGCGGACGTAGGTAAGATTGGCGGCAAAAACACAGGTCGTAAGAGATACCACTGCGAACTGCTGCAAAACTCTCCGCATGACGAGTCCTTGTGGCGATCGCTCGGTTCTAGCACTCCAGAGCGGCACGCTGGCTATTCACAATCTACGAGTTTTCAACCCAAGCGCGCCAGGAAAGTTAAAGTTGTTTCGGGAAACGATAGGATATGGGAAAGCAAGCTTTCCCGAATTGGATGTCGACTTGAAAGCGAAACGGGCACAGCCTCTCGACTGTGCATTCGTACAGGCAACTGCAGATCCCTCCGCCTCGCGATGCTCGGCGTCGTGATGACAACCAGAAAATCATTCCTCCGTGTCTCTGTGTCTCCGTGGTGAAAATTGTCCCCAAACACAATGGGCACAGCCTCTCGACTGTGCCCATGTTCTAATCACTAGCCACTGACCACTAATCACTGTTTCTACGGAGCTTCGATCAGCTCCATCTTGCCGTCTTTCTTCCGGTGCAGGACTTTGACCCTTCCCTCGGCATCGCGGAAGACGAAGACGTCGCGATCGCGAAACTCGGCTTCTTTCACCGCTTCCTCGAGCGTCATCGGACGCAGCGCCACCGAATCACTGGATGTCACCACGTGTGCCTCGGTGATCCGCGCCGCGGCAGGAAAAGTATGGACCACCACGGGGATCGCGGTCTTTGTGTTGGTGCCCACAGCCATGCGCATTTCCGGCGCAGGTGCTTCTCCCACCCATTTCTTCTTGGCCTGGCGCTTGATGTTGCGTGTGCGCGCGCGGTGCTTCACGATCTGCCGTTCGATTTTGTCCAGTGCCTCGCCGACCGCCAGGTTCATCTCCGTCGACTCGGCCAACCCAACCACGGGATTGACGCGGCCAGCGACGGTAATCTCCGCCTTGCAGCGGTGCTTTTCCACAGAAAGAATTACTTTGGATTCGAAATTATCGCCAAGAATGCGGGTGAGTTTTTTCAGGCCAACTTCGACCTGTTTGCGGATGTCAGGAGTGATTTCACATTGCCTGCCGGTGTATTCCACGTTCATCGAACGTCCCCCTTCAAAACGGACCCTCGAACCGTCTATCGGCTGAAAGGCCCCGTGGGTTGACCACCAACCACCCGCTGTTCCGGGTGGTACTGCCTGTCCGGCCCGCTTGCCTACTGCTGGCCAGCCAGGACAAACTCAGTGCGGCGTTCTCAACACTCTGCGTCAGGTAGGACGGGAGCGACGCTTCTATTCGAATCCCGCGCGCACTACGACTTTTTCACTCGCCGTTGATGCGTGCTGGGAATTTTCATGTCCTCCCGGTACTTCGCGACCGTGCGGCGAGTGACCTGGATACCCTGCGACTGAAGGATGCGGGTGATCTGCTCGTCCGTTAACGGCCTGGTGGGATCTTCTTCGTCGATCAACTTCTTGACGCGGCGTTTCAGGATCAGCAGCGACGTGTTGCCGCCCTCCGGTCCCTGCACGCTTTCACTGAAGAAATAACGCAGCTCGAAAACGCCTTGCGCAGTGTGCGCATACTTGTTGGCGACGGCGCGGCTCACCGTGGAAGGATGGACTCCGATCTCTTCCGCCACTTCTTTAATCATCATCGGCTTCAACTGGTCGATGCCGTGATCCAGGAAATCCCGCTGTCTCGCCACAATCGAGTAACAGACCTTGAGGATCGTCTGCTTTCGCTGCTCAATGTTTTTGATCAGCTGAATAGCTGATTTATACCTCTCTTTGACGTAGGAACGCACGTCTTTTTCTGCGGCGTCCCTGTTCATTAAGCGTTTGTAACTTGTATTTAATCTGAGCTGGGGAACGTCGTCATCATTCAGCAGGACCAGATACTCGTCACCCTGCTTCACAAATGCGACATCCGGCTCGATCAGCCGAGTTTCCTCGATGTTGTAGCGCAGTCCGGGTCGGGGATCGAGCGTGCGGACAAAATCCATTGCCGCTTCGACTGCTTCGATCGGTCGGCCAATTGCCTTTGCCACTTCCCTTAGCTGCTTATTCTGGATCAGCCGCAGGTGGTCGGACACGATCGCGATCGCATCGGCCACAACTTCCATCGTGCCGTTTCCGTTGGCTTGGTGCGTCTTCAGACGCTGGTGATAGTGGAGCTGTTCCAGCAGGCATCCGCGCAGGTCGTGGCACGCAACTCCAACCGGGTCCATC
Source organism: uncultured Terriglobales bacterium (assembly GCA_964490255.1). Taxonomy (GTDB): domain Bacteria; phylum Acidobacteriota; class Terriglobia; order Terriglobales; family Acidobacteriaceae; genus JAJPJE01. The sequence goes on from CAZBCQ010000038.1 coordinate 2,782, forward strand.
TGCCGGATCAACTTCAGCGCTTCGCGTAAATCTTCACGCGTAAACAGCGCATCCGCGGTCGATTCAGCTTGCGCCGCAACAGCTTCCGCAACGGGTGCGGGCTGCTCTTGTGCAACTGGCGCCGGAATTTCAGGTGCCGGCTCAGGCGGGTGCTCGGCCACTGCGACCGCGTGACCGTCTTCGAACTCCGGTTGCAGATCGTTACTCGCGGCCGCTGCCATCGGGTGAAAATCAGGCAATCCCAATTCAGCACCGGCGCGCTCCGCCGATTCGCCATCATCCACCATCATCGGCGCGGGCTCCGGTACAGCGGCAGCCTGACCCTTTTTCGGCGTCGCTGGAAGCACGGCCACTGGCGCGTTCGGATCCGCCTGCGTCATCAACTCGTCTTCGGTCGCGGTGAGATAGCCCTCTTCGTTCAGATTCCCGATGACGAGCTCGGCAGCCATGCGAACACCATCGCTCAGGGGGCTCGCGCCCAATTGCCACATCAGGTGATCGGTCAGCGTGCTTGGCTTGGAAAGGAAATTCTCGAACGAGGGCTTTTCTACGGATTCGATTTCAGAGTTGGTGCGGTAGCCAGGATCCAGATATTCCTGGAAGAACGAACCAAAGTCGATCTCTTCGAAGGGATCTTGCTTCTTGGTGAAGTCAGGATTGGTCTCGTCAGGAGTTGCGGCTTGGGCCTGCCGGTCGCGTTCTTCCTCAGTGCGAGACACATCGTCGATCAACGGTACGGTCGGATCCAGCTCCTCGAGAACCGGGTTCTCCACCATCTCGGCGTTGATCATGTCCTTGAGCTCAAGCTTGTTGAGCGCCAGAACGCTGACCATCTGAACCAGACCCGGAGTAAGGATCTGCTTCTGGCTGACCTTGAGACTGAGCTTGTGCTGAAGAAGTACCATCGTGACCCGTTGCCCCTAACCTTCCAAACGCGAGCAACCCGGGAATGCGGCGCAGCGCCGCGGCGACCCCTTACACCAGCGAGAAGCTTTCCCCTAGATAGACGCGCTTTACTTCCGGATCGTTGCCGAGTTCCTCAGGTGTTCCAGCTCGGAAGATCCGTCCTTCGTTGATGATGTACGCACGGTTGGTGACCGAAAGCGTCTCCCGCACGTTGTGATCGGTGATTAAAACCCCAATTCCACTGTTCTTTAGATCGAAGATTATCTTCTGCAGGTCCAGCACGGCAATCGGGTCGATGCCCGAGAAGGGCTCGTCCAGCAGAATAAAAGTTGGCGAAATGCACAGCGCTCGCCCGATCTCCACCCGGCGCCGCTCGCCGCCCGAAAGCGCGTACCCGCGATTCTTTCGGATGTGCCCTAAACCGAGCTGCTCAATCAGCGTCTCCATGCGTTCCCGGCGCTCGTGCCAGGAAAGTCTCTGGGCTTCCAGAACGGCCAGGATGTTCTCCTCAACCGTCAGCTTCCGGAAAACCGAGGGTTCCTGCGGAAGGTAGCTGATCCCGTGATTTCGGGCCCGCAGATACATGGGAACATCAGTGATGTCGGTCTTATCGATCATTATCCTCCCCGTATCGGGAGGCGTGAGACCGACAATCATGTAGAAGGATGTCGTCTTGCCGGCCCCGTTGGGACCCAGCAATCCGACCACCTCACCCTGATTTACATGCAGACTTACCCCGTTTACTACCCGGCGGCCACGGTAACTCTTACCGATTTCGTCCGTTGCCAATGTCTGCATCTACTTGATAACTCTCGCTTTTGTGACACTTGGAGAGGTGTTTCCCCCTTCCACGAGCACCCTATCATCGTGACTGTAGAAAGTCAACGAATCGCCGGTAACTTGACCGTGTTCGGCATCAAAAATGCTAGGCGGTCCGCCGGTGAGCGTGAACTTGCTGTCTGCAGCTGTGTAAACCAGACGGTCTCCCGTGCCCCGACGGTTGGGTTGCTGTAACACGATATTCCCCTGGCACACGATCCGGTCTAACTGGCTGGCTTGCGTCTGCGGGGCGGCAGCCTTCTGTTTCTGATCTCTCGGCTTGAGATAGACATCGACTGTGTCTCCCGTCATCGTGCCATCCGCGCTGCGCAGAATTACGCCGCTGTCGAATCGCGCCCGGCGCTGTGCATCGACGTAGGTCAGGCGCGCTGCGGTCACATTCACGGGCGTTTCCTTTCCATTTTGACCTGGCTGGAGGAAAACCGTGGAGACTCGCTGGCCGCCACTCCCCTGTGCCACCATCGAGCGCTTGTCACGGTCAAAGTCGATGACCGGCGCTTCCACAATGTTCGCGCCCTGCCAAAGCCTCGCCCCTCCGCTATAGTGAGCGGTTCCTGTAGCGCGCTTCGCCAGCATCTGCGCGGCGGTCACGTGGATCGGTTCTGCGGTCGCCAACATCGCCCCGTTTGGCTGCTCTTTCAACTCGGAGTACGTAGTCTTCACCTGGCCATCGCCGAAGGCATCACCCGTCCTGCGATCAATCTGTATGCGGTCTGCCGTGGAGGTCATGCCCTGGTCTACGATCCTCGGCTCGCCGGTCAGCACTAGCAATTCGTCCGCCGGACTGTAGCTGGCTCTGGCCGCCCAGGCTTCGCGCGAGCCACTGGGCTCCGGTTCGGTGAAATGGAAAGCACCTTCCTGGACCATTCCGCCGAGACCCCCTGCGGGATTCATGGTGACCGTGAGCTTGGTACTGGTTGTCGTGCGCAGCGGCTGGCCGGGAGTATCGGCCACCATCTTCGAATTGGGCGCACCGAATAGCGTGCTCAGCTTTCCTTGCTGATCGAAGCGTGTAATGAATTTATCGGCAGTGATAGTCGTTATCGTACGTGCGGTGGAACTGCCAAGAGGTAGTGCTCCGCTGTCGCTCTTTGCCGACGCAAGCTGTGTATGGGGCACTTGGCTCGATTTTGACCCCGCAGATGCGACATTCGCTTCCGCTGGTAACAGTCGAATCTTCCCAGCTCCGATCGTCTCTGCGCGCTCCAATCCGTGTCCGTCCGGCCTGGCAAAGAAGTCGACGGCGTTGGCGGTCAACTCCGTGGTTTGTCCTTTGCCGTCTGCGGGTATCTGGACCAGCTTCACGTTTTCGAGAGCATGCACTCGCCGCAGTACGTTATTGGCGCCAAAATCCAATGCCACGCGTTGCGCCGTTCCCTGTGCGTTGCGATCGCCTTCCGCGTCCACGGTCACACCGCCCGTCAATACTGCTGACTTCACCTGGTTTTTCGAATCCAGGAAAATTTCGGCATGCGGCGCTTCAACCTTCGACTGCGCCTTGCCCTTCGTATCGGCAATGACGTGGCCGTCGGCGGTCAACTGCTCCACCGTGTTGTCGGCGCGCAACAACGTTGTAATTTCATCGGCCGTGACGGTCGTGTCGGAGTTTTGCAGCTTCGCCTCGCGTAGCACCACGCGATTGGGATTTTTCGTGATTACCCCGTGCTTGGCATCCAGCATCTGCTTTTGCGGACCCGAGCCCTCGAGGTGAATGTCGGACCCGAGCGTCAGCGTCGCTGCCTTGGAATCGTAGGTTGCACCTATTGCCGTGCCGCTTACCTGGGGTATGCGGAATTCAATCAATTGACTCGTGCTCGCGATGCCGCTGTTGCGGTTGAATATCAACCCACTGGTCTTAAGGTGAATTGGGTTTTTCAGCTCGGTAGGCGGGGTGAGGTCAGGCCTTGCCGTCCCCTCCGTGTTCGCTTCCAGGTCGATGTGAACTTCTCCGGCCGCCGTGATGTTGCCGGAACTCGGATCGTACTCGAATTGTGATCCGTAGATTTGGTCGAACCGATTCGACTCGCGCCCGTAAACCACGATGTTCACATCGTGCAATTCGGCACGCCCTCCGCCCTTGTATTGGACCGCCTTCGAGGCTCTGATGGTAAACAGCGTGTGACCGCCCTCAGACTTGGAGAGCGAAAAGCCTTCTGTGCTCTGCTGGATATCGACGCCAAGCTTTTTCGGGAGCTCTTTGAGTGCGGTCCGCACCCGATACTGGCCGTAGAAGTAGAACCCGGCCAGCACAACGATCAGCATGACCGCTGCGGAAACGATCCACGCCCTGAGCCGGCGGATAGTGACAGGCATTCTGTTGTTATCTTACGCGAAGGAGAGCAACTGAGGTGCTAGCCGCAAGCGGAGACTTCAGCTGTGTTGCGCGGCCGCCAGGCTTCGCGAGAGCGCGTTATTCGTACTTCATCGTCCAAGTAAGACCGCCGTCGGTTGAGCTCCACGTCTCTCCCGCGCTGGTCCTGAAAGTCACGTTCTTCGGGGCAGCCAGCCGAATGTTGTCTACATTTCCGCGTGGAGAGTGGCCCTCGACGCTCGGTGCCGACTTCCTCCATGTAACCCCGTTGTTGAGCGACGACCAGAGCGCCCCGTCTTCTCCACCTGCCCAGACAATTGCGCCGGAAGACGCTACCGACCGGAATTTCGACGGATGTTCGCCAAGTGCAGTCCGCCAGTTGTGGCCGGAGTCTGTTGACTGCTGCAGTTCACCAGAGCTACTGACACGCCACAGCATCCCAGTTGACTGCCACGCCAGTGATTTCTGAAGACTACCGAGCGACGCTTGCTCAGTTGGCGGCGGAGTCGCCATTGGGCCTACTCTCACGTTTGACTGCGCGTCTCGTGCGGGACTCGCCTGGACTTGCGATCCCGCGACCTGATCGGCTGGCGCGAGTTCCGCAGCGGCTTGGCGGCTAAAACTCATAGTAACCTCCGGGGCCGGAGGGGCACTCGCGGGCGCGACAGCAAGATTGTTGCTGGCGACGGGATGCGCCGAGGGCAATGCTCGCACCACTTTGACTTCGTCGGCGGCTGCAGTGAGCACAGGACCTGCAACAGGCTCGTTCGAAGAGACTCTACCGGCTTGCATCTGATCGAACTGTCCGGAGCTTCGGGCGCGCAGCAACGGCGTGTCCTTTTGATCGCTGCGATTGTTCGTGGCGGCCTCTTTCTTCTCTGCCGTGAAACCGTTAGCAGGTGCGCCGTTTACCGTGAATGCGTCTGCAGCCGCGCCGTTGACCAACTCTGCGTCCATTTGCTTCGGAGAAGCGGCCTTCGCCTTCGCTGGTTCCTCGGGTTTCGCGCTGCTTTCCGCTCGGGAAGCTGGGACCTGGGGCGCAGCTTTGATGTCGCTCACGAGTGTGTTGGGCTCGACAGCTCTTGGTCCGCTTTGTGTTTGCACAATTGCCGGATTCGTTTCCGTTCCGGCCGCGAGATTCTGCCGCTGAACTTCGTTGTGGTTTAACCACACTGCGCTCAGAACGACAGCCGCCGTCGCCGCTGCTGCCGTCCAGCGTAGCGGTCCCCACGACCAGAAGGACCTGCTGGTTCTCCCGGCAGCGGATCTTGCCCCAGCCGTCGTTGCGACCAGCTCTGGTTCTGGGATCGCGGCTCCGGCCAATGCGGCAACTTCGCGGCAATCCAGGCACTGCGCCAAATGCGTAAGCACCTGATCGCGCTCACGCGCGGGTAGCGCCTGCTCCGCAAACGCGGTCAGCAGATCAGCATCAGGGTGCGCGAACTCACCTCTGAGCTGTTCGTCCTGCATTCTTCGCTGTGCGATTTTTGCTATTTCTGCCAACTTCAATGTCCCTGCCCAGGAAAATCAGGCCATCTGCCCTGCCTGACTTCTAACCCGGGGTCGTCTCTCTATTGAACGGTGCGCCCGGCCTTTCTTGCGCCAGCCGGTCGCGCACATTCACCTGCAGATCCCGCACATCGGTTTCCAGGGCCTCTTCTGCCTGTCGGCGGCTCATGCCGCGTTTCAGCAAAGCAACCAACAGCGCCTGTCGCAATCGCTTGGTGATGCGTTCCAGCTTGCGACATGCGGTTGCTTCATGGAAGCCCAGCATGCGCCCGATCTCCGCCAGTTTACGTTTATCCAGATAATAAGCCGCGAGAATGGTCCGATCCTCTGGCCCCAGTTCGCGGAAAACTTCGTCGAGAGCGTCGCTCAGACGCCCATCGACCGGCAGTTGCGGTTCCTGCCGTGGCGCCTCGAAACTCACGCCGTCTTCTTCCTTCTCTTCCAGACTCACCAGACGCTTCTGCGTGCGGTATCGATTCACGAACTCCTGCGCCAGAACAGTCCGCAGCCATCCATCCAGCGATCCGCGACCTGTGTACGACGCCAGCTTCGAAGCACGTACGCCCTCGCGCTCACTCAGGCCATACAGTTCGGCGTAAATGGAGTCCGCCAGTTCGCGACCGCGCGAGTCATCCCCGGCGATCGCCCTTCCAGCGTCATAGAGCTTCTCGCGAAAACGCGTCAGAAACTGATCCCACGCCTTTTCCTGGCCGGCAGCGCATGCTCTTGCGAGCGCCAGATCCGCAACACGCAAGGTTTTATAGAGTTCGCGAGCCTCATCTACTCCAGCACCGGCGGGCAGGTACTTCTCGCCAATCTGCACCAGAATCTGCCGGAAGTCTTCCGGCGCAAGGCCCAGAGCTTCCGCACCACTGGCACGGAGCAACTCGTCAAACTCAAGGTCCAGCGCGGAAATCCATTCCCGCCGAGACGCGACTTGGGCGCTACCGCTCATTCGATTGGTGGGATCGTACATCTTCCCTTGCAAGAAGGGCAGTCCCTTGCGTTCTCCTCCTGAAAGTAGAGTTCTCCAGCCCGATCGAGGTCATTGAAAGGGCGGCCCCGCTGCTCTGGTTCGGAGAGCCCAAAGGAACGCAACATGAAAACCCAGTTGATGCTGTGCCTTACAGGTATGTTGTTCCTCGCCTCCGCACTTCCCGCTGGACAGATCGAGCGCCGCTACAAGGTTCTCTCCCCGATCTCGCACGGCAACCTCACCATCTTTCCCGTTGTCGCGTCGTCTACTCACGATACCAGCGAATTCCTCACCTTGGATGAAGGCATTCGCTCGGGTGAGGTCGTGGTTACGGAATCGGGCAATGTCGCCCCACTCATCCGCCGCCGCGGGACGTACCCTCCTCCGCAGAGCGGAGCTCAGGTCAACAAACTGGTGTTGATCAATACTTCCAAGCGCCCCCTTTTGTTGCTGGCAGGAGAGATTGTTACCGGTGGCAAACAGGACCGCGTAATCGGGAAGGATCGCATCGTGCCACCTGAGAGCGATCCCATCGATCTTGGCGTCTTCTGCGTGGAACCGGGCCGCTGGGTCGCTCACACCGAGAAATTTGGAACGATTACTGGACTGGCGCAACCAAGTGTGCGCGCTCGAGCCATGGCAGACAAGGATCAGCAGAAAGTGTGGGATCAGGTAGCCTCGAGCCGCGAGGCGCTGGCCGCAGCAGCGCCAGCAGCGGGCGGCCCTGCGTCCGCCGTAAACGGCAGACCAACAACTTCGTACGCAGCAACCGTAGAAAACGCGGAAGTCAAAAAGCAGCTCGAGCAGGTCGTAGGCCCAATGCAGCAGAGCTATACCCAGCTCATGCACCAGCTGCGGGATCGCAATGCCGTCGGCGTGGTGGTTGCGGTCAACGGGGAGATCATCTGGGCCGACATCTTCGCCAGCCCTTCGCTGCTGGAGAAATATTGGCCCAAGCTGGTGCGCTCTTACGCCGCCGAAGCCATGGTTGAGCGCGCAAACAACAAGCACGTCACCGAAGCAGCCGCCGAGGCTTTCCTCGACAATCTCCAGGGCAATCACGAAGTTGTAGACACCGAGGCGGGCATATTCCGGCAGGCCGAAATCAGCGGCTCGAATTACAAGGTCTTCGAGTTGACCTCGCTGCTACCGAACACCGGCTTCGACGTGCACGTGGCCAAGATGACCAACTCCGATGCGCCGATCGCCACTGGCCGCCTGCGGGTTGAATAGCTGTTGAGTAGAATTGCAATCGTCTGGGACAGGCGATCCTGCCTGTCCTGCAGATCCCCTGTGTTCGTCCCCGCTTATTGTGTCAGCGTTGAACCTATTCGCGAATTCGTCACATAGAATCTTTTGATTTCCCTCAGGTAAACCACTGGCGTATTAAGTAGTCAAATAGCGTGCCGGGGATTCAGGGGGACAAATGAACGCTGACTTTGCCTTCCGGCTCTTGCTTGGTGCGCTTTCACTCGCTGGCTGTGGGCTGTTCTTCATCTTTTTCCTGCTCTTTGATGACGAGCGCGAAGTCGACCCGATTTATCGGGAGGACTTAAACCCCACCCGGAGTGAGTGTCCTCAGGAAGTCCACTGTGACGTCGCCTGATCGGAGTACCGGCTCTGCCCTGAGCGAGGCCGAACGCCCTCGCTGGCGTACCTGCATCTCAGCATCGATGTACAATCACCAGCCATGTCTGACCTTGCCGCTAAAACCTGCGTACCCTGCCGGGGAGGCGTTCCGCCGCTCGCGGGCGATCAGTTACAAGCATTTCAAAAAGAAGTGCCGGACTGGCAGGTAGTCAATGGTCATCACCTCAAGCGGGCGTTTTCGTTTCCCGATTTCCGCTCCGCACTTGCGTTCGTGAACCGCGTTGGCGAGCTGGCCGAAGGGCAGGGACATCATCCCGATATATTTCTGGCCTGGGGTAAAGCGGAAATCACTATCTGGACCCACAAGATCGATGGCCTGACGGAGAGCGACTTCATTCTCGCGGCGAAGATCGATCAGCTCCCTCGCTGATCACATGGCGTGCCCGTTGCCCTTGGCTTTCTCCCGCACCTTGATGGTGCGCTTCAACTGCGGAATGAGCGCGTTGTAGTACTCGATCATGGCGGTTACGCGCTGCTCTTCTGACCGCATGCCCAGCAACGTTTGCTTGAAATCCAGATCGAGCGGCAGACTTCCGGCCAGTTGAAACGAGAGTTGCGGATCGTCCAACTCCAACTCGGGCGCCTCACCCCCGGCTACGCCTACCAGTTGCTTGTGCAGATCGATTAGCTTTTCGAGTTCCGCCTTCGCCGCGCTGCCCGGGTCATCCTCAAAGAAGGTGACCTCAGCTCTCAGGAAAGCACGTTCCTGATCGAGGCGCGCGATCTCGAAGCGTTTTTGCCCCTGGGTGACAATATCCATACGTCCGTCATCATATTTCCTGGTGACTTCCAGGACTTCCGCCGTGCACCCCACCTCGGCAATGGAGTTGTTGTTCAGCAGCCGCACCAGCCCGAACTGGTCGTTCTGCGACATGACCTCGGCGATCATTTCCTTGTACCGCGGTTCGAAAATATGCAGCGGAAGCGGAGCACCCGGCAACAGCACCAGCTCCAGCGGAAATAACGGGATCAACTGGCTCACGGTCCGATTTTACGATACTGCTAGAATCGTTCCAATTTTCGAAGCTTTCCCCGGGCACTCGCATCTGATCACAAAGAGACAGTAATCTCGCCTCCCACTTTGCTGACCGATTTCCATGTCGTTCTGATCTCGACCTATGACCTCGGCCATCAGCCGTTCGGCTTGGCTTCCCCCGCTGCCTGGTTGCGCGAAGCTGGAGCGACCGTGGACCAGCTGGATCTTTCGCAGGAAGCTCTCGACAATCACGAAGCTGTGGTGAGGAGAGCCGACCTGATCGCCCTTCATCTGCCGATGCACACGGCGACCCGCATCGCGGCGCATGCAATCCCGCGGCTTCGCCAATTCAACCCCGGCGCTCACCTGTGCGCATACGGCCTTTATGCACCGCTGAATTCCGATCATCTTCATGCCTTAGGCGTACACACCATCATCGGTGGGGAATTTGAAGGGCGCCTGCTCGCGCTTGCCGAGGGCCTGCACGGCGACTCGGAACCTCAAGCTGGTCTGCAGATTTCGCATGACAAGCTGTCGTTTCTGAAACCCAGCCGCCAGGGGCTCCCCGATCTCGCGAAATATTCCAAGCTTGTATTGCCTAATGGCGAACAGCAACTCGCGGGTTATACAGAGGCGAGCCGGGGATGCAAACACCTGTGCCGCCATTGCCCGATTGTCCCGATTTACGAAGGCAAGTTTCGCGTCGTGCAACGCGACGTAGTGCTGGCCGACGTTCGCCAGCAGGTCGAAGCCGGCGCCGAGCACATTACGTTTGGTGATCCCGACTTCTTCAACGGACCCACGCACGCCATAGAACTGGTCCAGGCATTCCATCGAGAATTCCCGAAGCTGACCTATGATGCCACCATCAAAGTGGAGCACCTGCTCCAGCACGCGGATCTACTGCCGATCCTGCGCGATACCGGCTGTGCATTCGTGGTCAGTGCCGTGGAATCGCTCGACGACCGCGTCCTGCAGATTCTTGATAAGGGCCACACGCGTGCGGACTTCATAAAAGTCGTCAAGCTGTTCCGAGATCTTCAACTGGCACTGAGTCCGACCTTCGTCGCGTTCCATCCATGGATGTCGCTTGCGAGTTACGAACAGTTCCTGATGGCCATTGCCGAGCTGGAGCTCATCGAAAACGTGCAGCCGATCCAGCTCGCTATACGCCTGCTGATCCCATCCTGCTCTCGACTGCTGCAGTTGCGTGAAGTGCAGGAGATCGTGGCTCCGTTTGATCAGGCGTCGCTCAGCTATCCTTGGAAGCACGCTGATCCGCGCGTAGACACGTTGCAACGCGAACTCGAACGCACCATACAGTTTTCCGTCAAGCTGGAATACGACCGCTCCACCATTTTCGAATATGCGTGGCACCTGCTTCAGCAGGCCAAAGGGTCTGACGAGGAAGTGCTTCCAACCCTACCCGCGTTGGCTGCACGCGCCAGCATCCCCTACCTCACCGAGCCCTGGTATTGTTGAGCGGAGCCCACGACGGGCCAGTTGGCCCCATTCTGAAAAATGGCACGACGCCAGATCATCTGCATGACACGCCGCATGCGCGACGAAGATCCTGACCGCCACGTCTCGCACGTCGGAATCGGCGACGACCAGGGGTGGTCGCGCGTGTTGATGGTCGAGGAAATCCTGATGGAACTGCGATCCACCGACGGCGACCGGTACTTTGTTCGCGGACGCGATGGTTGGGAAGCCGACGTTCGCCTCGGCAAGTGCCCTTTTTGTACGCAGCCACACCAGTTCTTGAGTTCCACTCCCGACCTGATGGGCAAAGATAAGCTGCTGCTCCTGCCGCAATGCGGAGAGTAGACGAGTCGTCCGAACTTAATTCTTTTCGCCACTAGCGGGCTTATCTGCGCTCGGCTTCTCGGGCGCCGCTTGCGGCGCATCCCCCTCGAGATATTGCACAATCACGGATATCCTTCGATTAGCCGGATCTGCCGGATCGTTCTTGTTCCTCAGACTCTGATCGGCATAGCCGCGCACCTGCGCAATCTGATGCTCTCCCAAGCCGCCGGCCCGCAGAATGCGCCGGGCGGCATTCGCACGATCTACGGACAACTCCCAATTCGTGTACGCCTCGGTGCCGTAGGGCTTCGAATCCGTATGGCCCTCAATCGAAACGCGATTCGGCAGCTTGCCGATCTCTTGCGCGAGCGCGTTCAGTAACTCCTTGCCATCATCGCTCGGATTTGCATTACCCAGATCGAAGAATGTTCCCTTCGCCGTTTCGAGCAATTCAATGCGCAGGCCTTCCGCGGTCACGGTCATCTCGATTTGCTTGCTCAGTTTTTCAAAATTCGAGACCTTGCGAATCTTCGCCTGCAATTCTTCTTTCAGTTTATTGACGTTCTGCTTGGTTACTGCAAAGTTCTCGCCCGATCCCTGCAGGTTGGTGCCGACCAGCTTCGACGAGCCGGACGGATCCTTGAAATATCCGCCAATCGCCTCCTGCACCTGCTTGCTGGTATTCAGCAGCCACAACACAATGAACAGGGCCATCATCGCCGTGACGAAGTCGGCGTAGGCGACCTTCCACGCGCCTCCATGGTGTCCGCCATGTCCGCCCTTCTTCTTGACGATGATTCGTGGTGCCAACTGTTGCGCCTTTCTGGCTAGGAGGCGGTCGCTTCGGCAGCCGAGGCGGCGGCCACGGCAGCACCGCCTTTACACGCGGTTTCCATTTCCTGAAAACTCGGCCGCAGGCGCTGCGGAATCGCCCTTCGCGCAAACTCCAACGCCTGAATCGGGGCATTTCCCTTCACGAATGAAATCAGCAGCACCCGCAGAACCTGGTGGTACGCATGTTCTTCATCCGCCTCCTTCGCCATGTTCGACGCGAGGGGTCCCACAAACCCGTAGCACAGCAGGATGCCCAGGAACGTGCCCACCAGCGCCGCGGCTACTTTCTGTCCGATTTCTTCCGGTGGTCCACCCAGTGCGCCCATTGTGATCACCACACCCAGCACCGCGGCCACGATCCCCAGACCGGGCAGCGAGTCGGCCATTGTGCTGAGAGCCGCAACTGGCTGGCTAGCCTCGTGGTGCGATACGTCCATGTCGGTCTCCATCATTTGATCCAGATCAAACGGATCTACGTTTCCGGTAATTGCCATGCGCATGGTGTCGCATAAGAAGTCGCGCGTGTGATGATCGTTGAGAAAACTCGGGTATTTCTGGAAAATCGGGCTTTTATCCGGACCTTCGATATCCCCTTCCAATGCCAGCAGGCCCTCGCGTCGGGCCTTGTTGAGCAATTCATAGCAAAGCTTCATGCTATCGAGGTACAGCTGGTTGCTATAGCGCGAGGGCTTGAGCGCTCCCACCAATCCGCTGACGATTTTCTTCAACACGTGGAGAGGATTGGCGATCAGCACCGTTCCCGACGCAGCACCACCGATGATCAGCAGCTCCGCCGGTTGGAGCAGGACCTTCAGATTGCCGTGCTCCATCAGGTAGCCACCGGCGACCGCGCCCAGCACAACCAGGATTCCGATTACGATGAACATCCGCGACTCTCCCCTGGGCTGTCATCCTCTCTGCATTGTTGTTCCAGTTTCACCATCAATCCCTCGGGCGATTCGTCCTGACATACGAACGAGCTTGCCACTCTCACTTCCAGATTGACGCGGTCTCCCCACCACATCAGGCCGCAGGTCTGCGCCGGCACTGCAGCTTGCCAGGAAGTTGTTGCGCCAATTCCTCGCTGCAATGCGGCACTAACAGCAGCAGCCGGTGTTCCGTCCAGCAACCGAGGTAATGAGGGACGGTCAATACGCCGCGAACGGTCTGCACTGTCGCGCGCAAAGCGGTTTCCGCCAGTTCCACGCCACGATTTTTCCGCATATTGTTGAGGTGCTGAACTTCAATGAGGAACACCGCCAAGCGCGTCGACGTAGCCTGTGCCAGCGACAGTTGCAACTGCTCATTCGTCGCCAGAACAGACGGAATCTTCAGTTGCGGATCAAGCCGTGAAGCCGTTTCCGTGATCCAGCACAGTCCTTCTGGACTATGGTTCTCTTCGACAAACAGTTCCGCGAACGCCACAATGGCGCCATGCGGGTCCAGCATCGGCAAAGCAAGAACTCTTACCGGAATGCGCTGCCCTTCTCTGTGCCTCAGGTAGAGATGTTCTTCGGCAGGCTTACCGTCACGCAGCGCCAACGTAAATGGACACCCGCAAGTAGCGCAGAGCGAAGTACCCGAAACTCCGCAGTGCACCAGCAAATCATTCGCGCAGCAGCGGCCAACTACCTCCTGCGCGCGGTAGCCGGTGATGCGCTCGGCCGCTTCATTCCAGTACAGAATCGTCCTCTCCGGATCGACTACGTAGAATGCAAAGGGGAACTTATCGGCCAAGCCGCGCAGGATCGCAGGATTGTCAAATGCTGAAGCCAAAGCGCTCCCCTGCTATTAAGTCGGCAGAATGCGCCGGGAGCTTCAGCAGACGAGAGAAAAAGAGACGTCGCTTGCAACACTCAAGCAAAGGAAGGACCGGCCAAGAAGGAACACTGGCCCGGCCTCTCGTACCTCAACACCTCGTGCAGGTCCGCACTCAGTAACCTTTCTTCTGCTTGGCAGCTGCCCAGTGATCACGTAAAGTTGACCAACATCCGGAGCTGGCCAGCTTTGAAATCTCTTTTTGCGCCAAGTAGCAGGTATGCATTTGCGGCAGTCACGCTGATTTTGGTTGCGACATTTGTGTCGTGTGGTTCTGGTTCCGGGACACCGGCTCCGATGTCGTTTACGCCAACGCCCACCCAATCCTTCCCACCACTGAACCTTTCCGGGTTGACGCAACTGAGCTCAGACACCTTTACCAATGCCGCGAGCCAGCATGCGACGGAAGTGGAGCCTTCCGCGTTCGCCTATGGGTCCACCATCGTCGCAACGTTCCAGGTTGGACGCATCTACGGCGGCGGATCGGCTGATATTGGATTCGCTGTCTCGACCAATGGCGGAGGATCGTGGACGCATAGTGTTCTGCCGGGGATCACTACGATTGATGGTGGGAGTTTTCCCGCCGTCAGCGATCCATCGGTGACGTTCGACGCCGACCATTCCGTCTGGATCACCGCATCCCTGGGAGTTGCAACCAACACAGACCAGGTCATTGTCAGCCGCTCGCCGGATGGAGTGAACTGGAGTAATCCCATCCGCGTCAGCGGCACTCCGGACGCAGACAAGAACTGGATTACCTGTGACAACACCCCCGCCAGTCCTTTCTTCGGTCATTGCTATGTCGAGTGGGACGATCCGAGCAATCAGGGGATCATCTGGATGAGCAGCTCAACTGACGGTGGGCTCACCTGGATGCCTGCCGAGAACACAGCCGACCACGCGGCTGGGATCGGTGGAATACCTGTGGTGCAGCCAGACGGAACGGTCGTCGTTCCCTTCTTGAGCTGGTCTGGAACTCAAATAGCCGCATTCAGCTCCAAAGATGGCGGGGCCACCTGGACTGCTTCGACGACGATCTCTACTGTCACCGATCATCAAGTTGCTGGTGGGCTGAGGGACGACGCATTGCCTTCGGCAACGGTCGATTCGGCTGGCACTGTGTATGTCGCCTGGCAGGATTGCCGCTTCCGCGTTTCTTGTTTGTCGAACGACATCGTGATGACTACCTCGGCTACGGGCGCGACTTGGAGCAGCCCAGCACGCATTCCTATCGATGCGACCAGCAGCACCGTTGATCATTTCATTCCGGCACTGGCGGCAAATCCCGCAACTGGCGGTTCAACCGCGCATCTTGCACTTGTCTACTACTTCTATCCCCAGGCGAGCTGCGCTTCGTCCACGTGTGATCTCGAGGTTGGCTATGTTGCGTCAAGCGATGGTGGCTCTACCTGGACACAAGCGCAGACGCTTGTAGGCCCAATGTCTCTAAGCTGGCTTCCCAACACATTTTCAGGAGTGATGGTCGGCGACTACATGGCTGCCGTTTTTTCGGGAACCAGCGTGTTCCCGATATTCGTCGTCGCGCAGCCGAACGCAGGGACTCAGTTCAACGAAGCCGTTTACACAAGTGCAGCTGGATTGGCCCGGGTGAACAGCGCGATCAGGTTCCAGAGTGCCGAGGAGACTCCAAGACCAGACGCTCATTCCGATCATCCACCGCGCGCATTCTATGACTTGGAGCATCGTTACCCGATACCGCGCCAATAGCGTTGACGAGATCGGGTTGCAGACAAAAAGAAAGCGCGGACACGTATAAGCCATGTCCGCGCCACACCAGGGGCACTCTACGATTAAGCTTCGTCTTCGCGCAGGCGAGCGATCACACTGAAATCTTCCAGCGTCGTTACATCGCCCTTAACGTCGCCACTCGTCGCCAATTCGCGCAGCAGACGCCGCATGATCTTGCCGCTGCGCGTCTTCGGAAGCACATCGGTGAAACGAATATCGTCAGGACGGGCGAGCGCTCCGATCTCTTTCACCACCCACTCGCGTAACTCCTTTTTCAGTTCATCGGAGGGCATATTGCCGTGCTCGAGCGTGACGAACGCCGAAATCGCCTGCCCCTTCAATTCATCAGGACGCCCGACGCAGGCCGCTTCCGCAACTTTCGGATGCGCGACCAGCGCCGACTCCACTTCCATGGTGGACAGTCGATGCCCGGAAACGTTGATCACGTCGTCGACGCGCCCCATGATCCAGAAATATCCGTCCTTATCGCGACGCGCGCCGTCACCCGTAAAGTACGAGCCCGGAATCTGAGACCAGTACTGGCTCGTGTAGCGCTCCGGGTCGCCATAGATTGTCCGCAACATCGCCGGCCACGGCTTGCGGATCACGAGATATCCACCCGAGCCTTGGGGGACCGGCTTGCCGTCGAGCGTCACCACCTCGGGCACCACTCCGAAGAATGGTTTGGTTGCCGAACCCGGTTTTGTAGGGATCGCGCCCGGAATCGGTGTGATCATAATCATGCCGGTTTCGGTCTGCCACCATGTATCCACGATGGGACAGCGGTTGTGGCCAATGGTCTCGCGATACCACATCCAGGCCTCGGGGTTGATAGGCTCGCCAACAGTACCAAGCAGGCGAAGCGAATCCATTTTGTGCTTGTTGGGCCAGCTGTTGCCCCACTTGATGAATGTACGGATTGCCGTCGGCGCCGTATAGAACACCGTCACCTTGTGGCGGTCGATAATGCTCCAGAAGCGATCCGGCTCCGGGAAGTTGGGCGCGCCTTCGTACATCACCACCGTCGCGCCATTCTGCAACGGACCATACACGATGTAACTGTGGCCGGTTACCCACCCAATATCGGCGGTGCACCAATAGACGTCGTCTTCGCGCAGATCGAAAACAATTTTGGTGGTGTAGTAAGTTCCAACGGAGTAGCCGCCAGTCGTATGCACCACGCCTTTCGGCTTGCCCGTCGTTCCCGAGGTATAAAGGATGTAGAGAGGATGTTCCGCGTCGAGCGGCTCGGCTTCATGCTGATCGGAAGCCTTAGCCATCAGATCGTGCCACCAGTGATCGCGCCCAGACTTCATTTCCACGGCGCTGCCCGTTCGCTTGTACACAATCACATGCTTCACGCTGGGCGTGTTGACGACAGCCTCATCGACCGTCGCCTTTAGCTTCACCTCGCTGCCACGTCGATGGGAGCCATCCTGCGTGATGACGGCAACCGCTTGCGCATCGTTGATTCGATCGACCAGCGAGTTGGCTGAGAATCCGCCGAAGATGATGGAATGCGGAGCCCCAATGCGCGCACACGCCAGCATGGCAACCGGCAGTTCCGGCGTCATGCCCATATAGATCGCGACTCGATCGCCCTTCTTGATCCCGAGTCCTTGCAGGACATTCGCGAACTTCTTCACTTCTGTCAGAAGTTCCTGGTAGCTCAGTTTGCGAATATCGCCCGGCTCGCCTTCCCATAGCAGCGCGGTTTTGTTCGCGCGGCCGCTCTGAACGTGGCGATCGAGGCAGTTGTACGACAAGTTAATCTGTCCGCCGTCGAACCACTTTGCCCAGGGCGCGTTCCACTCCAGGACTTTGTCCCACGGCTTGAACCAGTGCAGTTCTTTGGCAACGTTACCCCAGAACTTCTCCGGCTGCTCAACCGACTCCTTATAAAGACGCTCGTACTCTTCCTCGCTCTTGATGTGAGCCTTTTTGCGAAACTCCTCGGGAGGCTCGAAAGTGCGCAACTCCTGTAGAGTTGAGTGGATGTTGGTATCTTGCGGGTTGATTGCAGTTTCCTGTGCCATCTATTCCTCGCGACTCGATAAGACTCGTATTGCGATTGACTACTGTTCCATGGTCGAAATGTCACCCGGGTCGATACCCTGCTCCTTGGCCTTCAGAAAGCGCCGCAGGATCTTTCCGGAGCGCGTCTTCGGCAACGCGGTTACGAACTCAACTGCCGCTGGCGTAGCGATAGGTCCGAGTTCCCGGCGAACATGCTCGATCAATTGTGCCGCCAGTTGGTCGGACGCAACATGCCCCCCGCGCACGGTCACGAAAGCTTTGATGACTTCGCCCTTCAGCGCATCGGGAATTCCGATCGCCGCCGCTTCGGCGACGGCAGGATGCGACACCAGCGCGCTTTCCACTTCGGCTGTTCCGATCCGGTGACCGGCTACATTGAGCACATCATCGACGCGCCCCAGAACTGCTATATAGCCGTCACAATCCTTCACCGCCACATCGCCAGTAGCATAACATCCGGGAATCTTCTGCCACTCCCGTTCGTAGCGTTCGGGATCACCCCAGACTGTGCGCATCATGTTGGGAAATGGCCTCTTCAGGACAAGACGCCCGCCTACTCCGGGTGGCACCGGCTTCCCATTCTCATCAACAACATCGGCATCGGCCCCTGGCAGCGCAATCCCACATTTCCCGGGACGCATCGCCAGTGTGCAGGGCGTCCCGATCGCGGGTCCGCCCAACTCCGTCTGCCACCAGTTGTCCGTGACATAACCCCAACGTCCGTCACCCGCAATGTGCGTCTGCGCCCATCGCCATGCTTCCGGATTCAGCGGCTCACCTGCGCAGGCAACAAAATGTAGGCTCGAAAGATTATGCTTCGCCGGATAGCTCTCGCCATATTTCATGAACATGCGTAGAGCCGTCGGAGCAGTAAACATCTTCGTGACGCCATATCTCTCCACGATATCCCAGGCCGTGTCGGGCGTGGGATAGTCGATGGCGCCTTCGCGGAACATCGTCGTGACGCCCGCGCAGAGCGGCCCATACACAATGTAGGAGTGGCCGACGATCCAGCCGATATCGGACGTGCACCAGAACACATCCTGGTCGTTCACGTCATAGTAATTATCCAGATGGTAGGTGACGCCGACCATGTATCCGCCGTGCACATGGACGACGCCCTTTGGCTTCCCGGTGCTCCCCGACGTGTAAAGGATGAACAGCGGATCTTCGGAATCCATCTGCTCGGCTGGACATTCGTCCGGAAACTTGAGCAGTTGCTGGAAGTCGATCTCATTGCCGCGGAGTTCCGTCTTCTCGCGGCTGAAGACAACAACTCTCTCGACGAACTCAAGGCCGTCGACCGCCTCGTCTGTGATGCTCTTCAGTTGCACGATCTTTCCGCGGCGATATCCCACATCGCCGGTGATCACCACCCGCGCCTTGGCATCGGTGATGCGCTCGCGCAGCGCCGTGTGTCCCAGTCCGGCATAAACGACGGAATGAATGGCGCCAATCCGCGCGCAAGCCAACATGGAGACCACACCCTCGATCGTTAAGGGCATGTAGATGATGACGCGATCGCCTTTCTTAACTCCGAGGGACTTCAAGCCATTGGCGAAACGACACACCGTCCGATAAAGCTGGCCGTAGGTAATGATACGTTCGGTCCCGTCTTCACCCAGCCAGATGTAAGCGACGCGATTGCGTTTGTCGGAAGCGGCATGGCGATCAAGGGCGTTGATCGTGATATTCGTCCGCGCGCCAGTAAACCACTTGTGATGCACTCCATCGAACTCCATCACCTTGTCCCAGGGAGCGCTCCACTCAAAGTGACGGGCATAATCGGTCCAGAAGGCTTCCGGATATTGCACCGAACGTCGATGTTCCTCGATCCATTCCTGTTGCTTGGCACAACCGGCAACGCATTGCGGCGCCGGATATTCGTCTGCGACCGTGAGTAGGTTGGAAATCGCTTCAGGAGCGGTTTTAATGGCGGTCGTCATAAACTGCCTCCGGATGACAAGTAAGAATTTGGCCGAAACAGAGTCATCCGCGGCATCGTGCAGGAGGAAGAAAGAAGCAAGACGAGACTGCTGAGTTCAGAGCGAGCCAGGCGCCGACAGCAGAGTGCCATCGGCGCCTCGTTGGTTCCCTCACAGTTTCTGTGGTTCTGGTCTTGCGTGCACTTCATCCCAAATTTTGACGCCATGGGACTCCCTCAATGTCAGTGAACCAACCACGAACGTCATGGCGGCGACTGCCATTGGGTAATACAAGCCCGCATAGATATTCCCCGTTGCAGCAACGCTCGCGATACCTATCAGGGGCACTAACCCGCCAAACACGCCATTGCCGATGTGGTACGGAAGCGACAACGACGTGTAGCGGACCTTCGCCGGAAAGGCTTCGACCAGGTAAGCCGCAATCGGTCCATAAATCATGCAAACAAAAACCACCTGAAGGAAAACCAGGAACACAATCATCGGCTTGTTGGGATTAGCGGCCTCTTTCACCGCTACGAGTTTGCCGCTTGCGTCCTGCGTCATCGGTGTCAGTTTCGTGGCGCCCGTCACCTTGTCCTTTGTCGACTGCACGGTAACAACGTTCGTGCCCGCCGCTCGTTCCATCGCCTTGTAAACCGGGACGTAGCAGATCACCGCGAGCAAACACGCCGCCATCATGATCTTCTTGCGACCGATCTTGTCCGAAAGAGCGCCGAACACGGTGAAGAAGGGCATCCCTAAGAGCAGGGCAATTGCCACGAGAACGCTCGCCAGTTTGGCGTTCACCTTCAGGATCGTCTGCAGGTAGAACAGCGCGAAGAACTGGCCGGTATACCAGATCACGCCCTGACCCGCGGTCGCGCCGAACAGCGAAACCAGAACTCGCTTCAGGTTCTCCCATTTGGTGAAGGCATCCACCAGCGGTCTGGCTGAGGTCATACCCGCGCTCTTGATCGAAGTGAAGATGGGTGATTCCTTCATCTTCATGCGGATATAAAGCGAAATCGAAACCAGCACGATGGAGATCAGGAACGGAATGCGCCAGCCATAGGCTTTGAAATTGCCTTCCGTCATTAATCCCTGTACGGAAAGGATGACCCCTAGCGATACGAATAGGCCGAGCGTGGCTGTAATCTGAATGAAGCTGGTGTAGAAGCCGCGCTTGGTGTCCGGAACATGTTCCGCCACATAAACTGCTGCTCCGCCGTACTCCCCTCCGAGTGCCAGACCTTGCAGCACGCGGATCAGAATGAGCGCGATGGGCGCAAACCAACCGGCAGTTGAAAATGTCGGGAGAAGTCCAATGACTGCGGTTGCGCCACCCATGATCGTCAACGTGACTAGGAACGCGTACTTGCGTCCGATCAGGTCGCCGATTCTCCCAAAGAAAAGGGCTCCGAAGGGGCGTACGAGAAAACCGACCGCGAACGTTGCCAGGTACGCGATGTAGGCGAAGGTGTCGTTCCCCGGTGGATAAAACTTCACCGCGAGAATCGCTGTCAAGCTTCCGAAGATGTAAAAGTCGTACCACTCAATCATCGTCCCGACAGCGGAAGCCAGAATCACTCTGGGAATGCTGTACTCATGTTCCGGAAATCCTGCCCCGCTCGCGATCGATTGTGTTGCCATTTGTGATCTCCTCATGCCGACGAGTTTGGATGCAATAGAGCGAAAATACGATAAAGTCGCAAAAAACGGGGCCGACATCCGACGCCTGTTGGCGCATGAGTCAAACACAACAGCCGAAAGAATGCAATGGAGTGCTGAAGCATCCAGCAAAGATCCTGCATGCCAGGGCCAGCGCGTCCCGGGAATTCCCGGCCGGCGTGGAGAACGGTTTCTCAGCCAGAATCCATCTCCAATGCGAAAAAACCGAAGGCGGGGTGGACCCATGTGCCGCGCACCTTCGCACAACCCGGGAATCCGGGCACGTCACCATCACAGGTGATCCGACGACGCGTTGCGGAGGACAGGAGCGGAGGCCGCGTCTCGAACGGAGCGAAGCTAGTGGACAGGCGTGCGCGGAGCGGCAAGCCGGATTCCAGCTGCCATTGCTCCATTTGCACACCTCCCTGCCGGCACGATCTGTAAAGCCACCCCGGCTAGCATTCGGTGAGGCGCATTCTTCTTCCTGCCACCCACATATGTCTGTGAGCCGCATCACACACCCCTGGTGATGCAAGGGATCGAGCTGCTTTCTTCTCAGTGCGCGGGCGGAGTTCCGCTCGCAGTCACCCTGCAAAAGCGGGCACATCTTAGCAGAACTTCAGATCACACGCGCAGAACGATCCTGAGATGTAAGACGATAAATTGTTAGTGGCAGGTTTCGGGAACGGCAGGACTGGGAAGCGAAGCTTCTCGGTCCGGGCCGGGCCTCCGACTCATCCTCACCGCGTATTTTCCGAGATCCTCGGGTTTATACCTGCTGGCGCAAGCACATCCCTGGCGCGATCATGAAATTCAATTCTGACTCACAGGAACCTGCAATGAAGCACCGTTTTGCTCTTGCTTTCACCGCGGCTCTGGTCCTTTTCTCAGTGGGATCGATATCCGCACAGCAAGTCCGTACCGCCGAACTCAGCAACTCCCACTCCACTGCTCATGTTCAATTGGTAAAGAAGCATCGTAAGCACAAGCATCATCACCACAGCACCAATCGGGCGTAAGTCGGGCAGCCGGTCTTAGTGCTTTACCCGGTGAGCCACAACCAGGCCGTTCCAAACACCAGGGTGCAGATCGTGACCGGCACGCCGGCACGCAGATACTGCCGGAAGCTGATCTGCACCTTCGTCTTCGCCTGCTCCACCACGATGATGTTCGCAATCGAGCCGGTTATCGTCAGATTTCCGGCGAGCGTGCTCGCCATGCTGAGAAGCAGCCAGCCGCGACGCGGATCCTGGAATCCCGGGATCAGCGATTTCAGCAACATCACAGCCGGAACATTGCTCACCAGATTGGAAAATACCGCGGTGACAGCGGTCAGCACTGCCGGGTTCTGCAGATTCCAGTGCCGGGCTACATCGAAAAGCAGACTCGTAACACCGACCTGCTCCGCACCCGCGACGATGATGAAAAGTCCCACAAAAAAGACGAGCAGTCCCCAGTCGACCTCTTCGTAAAGATGGCGCGGCTCCATCGTGCGAGTAATCAGCAATAGGGCTGCGCCGACGGCCGCAACCAACGGTGGTGGAAAGCCAATGAGGAACCCGGCAAGAACACACAAAACTACCAGGGCTGGCTTAATCCACGCGTCACGCAGTGAACTGCTGACCTTGGAAGTCTGCTCGTGCCCTTGTTGCACTTCCGCATGAGCCCCACGAAATAGCCATTGCAGGAGTGCCCAGTCCAAGAAAAGGCCCGCGACGGCAACCGGTCCTAAATGCGCCAGGAAACTGCGATAGCTAATGCCGGAGTACGACCCGATCAGGATGTTCTGGGGATTGCCGGTAATGGTGGCCACGCTACCAATGTTGGACGCAGTGGCAACCGCCAACAGGTATGGCAACGGATCCAGTCGCATGCGGTCGGTAAGTGTCAACACAATCGGAACCATCACCAGGCAGATGATGTCGTTGACGAAAAACGCGGACAGCACGCCTGTGGTGAAGATTACCGCCGGGAGCAGATGTTTCGATCCCATCCGCGAGATCAGGAAGAACGCAATCGCATCGAAGGCGCCCGCCAACCGGAGGTCGCCGACGATCAGCATCATCGCGAAAAGCAAAACGATGGTCGCGAAATCTACAGCGCGAATGGCCTGCGCGCCATTCACGATGCGGAATGCCACCATAAGCACTGCCCCTATGATTGCCGCTCCGGGACGATCGATCTTCGTCCCAGGCAATTTGCCGAGCGCAAATACGACGTAGCTGGCGATAAAAATCGCCACGCCAGCGGCAACGCGTGCTTCGCTCAGCTCGTGAGCGTTCAGAATTTGCAAACTGAAAATATGGAGTGCGGCGGGCATTCCTTCGAACATCGTAGCACTCACGCGCGAACACCTTTTCGTGCAAAAACAAAAAGGCGTGCCGGTTGGCACGCCTCGATAGGGATTCGTTTAAGAACAGCTACAGCGGCTTGATCGTCACCAGCGCACCAGCGTTCTCCGGAGTATCGGTGTGCCTTGGCGTCGCCCAGTATGGGCGGAAGCGGTGCTTCATTGCGGCATCATTCAGAACCGATTCCAGCACCAATTCATATTTGGCCGCGGTCCGTTCACGTGTAAGATTTTGCAGAATGTAGGCCCGGCCGTTGGCTCCCATGCGGCCACGCAATTCGCTATCTCGATACAGCGTGGCGATCGCCTTCGACAGCTCCTGCGCATTTTCTGGAGGAACGCAGATACCCGCCTTGGCATGCTGCAGGATTTCAGCTGCCTGCCCCTCCACTCCTAGAATCACCGCCCGCCCGCAAGACATGAATTCGAGCATCTTGGTGGGAATCACCGTCTGAAAGGCGTCGGCCCTTTTCAAAGGCGTCAGACACACGTCTGAGGCGCGAATGAATGCCGGAATGGTTTCGCGCGGCTGCGCTGGCAAAAAACTCACATTCTTCAGGCCGCGGCGAGCTGCTTGCGCTTCCACATTTGTTTTCTCCGCCCCTTCCCCGATTAGCAGCATGTGTGCACCGGGGCACTCCAGGCGAATCAAGTCCGCAGCGTCAAGCACCGTTTCCAATCCATGCGCCATGCCTATCGTCCCGATGTACGAGACGATGAATTTTCCCTCGAGCGCAAACGGGCCGCGGATATCGGTCGGACCTCTTGGCGAAAACAGATCCGTCTCCACCCCATTTTCAACCACATCGATTTTGGCGGCCGGAACACCCCAGCGCTCGATGAGTCTTTCGCGAAACGAAGGCGTAACCACTATGATCTGAGTGCAATGGTTGTACAAGAAGGTTGCAACTATCCCAACCGCGCGATACAGCGGGCTGCTCGGGTTTTGCGCGCCAACCGCGCACAGTGACTCGGGCCATAGATCGCGAATTTCCAGCACAAACGGCACTCGAAAGAATCGCGCCAGAAAGCATCCGCTCAGTCCCGCCAGCAACTGCGGCGAGGTTGCGATCACCACATCAGGCCGCTTGAGAAACAGACCGCTCACACACGCAGAAATGAGAAATGACACGTAACACATCACTCTCTTCCAGATCTGCGCGTTCGGCAGCGGCCATAACCACGTGCGCACCACATCCACATTGCCGACGCGTTCGTGACAACGCAATCGCCGAAAGCGCTTGCGATAGTTCGGGTCAACGACCCCGGTTGGATGATTCGGGAAGCCGGTCAGGACCGTCACCTTATGGCCGTTGTTACCCCAATGCTGTGCCAACTCGGACACTCGGGCTGCCGGCGCACACTTCTCTGGAGGGAAATATTGGGAGACGTACAGGATGTTCACGGTAGCAACTCTGAGCGGGGTTGGATTGAGGGAGTCTGCCGATCAGTAGTAAAGAAGCTTGAATGCGCACTTATGCAGGAACGCATACCCGCGCTTCAGTGCGTTGCGCTGGTAGCCGCTCCATTTGCGCGCGAAATTTGCAAAAGTTCGGTTTCCGGTTAGATGACCCATAACCTCTAGCTGCGCGATATGCAGGCGGTGGTAAAACGGACTCGCAAGCATCTTCATCCGCGTGCCTGACTGCTCGTACAGCGACCAAAATCCAGTGTCGAAGTCGGAGAGGCGCTCTGCCGCCGATGCCGCAACTTCACGGAACAGAGCAAGCGCTCGCTGATCCCCTGTAGCCAGCCAGTAATCGTACAGGCCCCAACTCGCCCACAAGCAGCCGTTCAAAATGTGCGTTGGCGGATCGACAATATATTCCTCTATCCAGATATGCCCGCCCGTTCCGGCCAGCACCCCGCCTGACTCTACCGGCGTACTCAATGGCCCGAATGCCCGGTGCGCTGCTTCGAGATAATATTCATCACGCGTCTCTCGATAGGCGCGGACCAGCAGCGAGATGCCCTGACCCTGCGCCAACCCCGAAGACCACGGCGCCTTTAACGGCGAGCGGTATTCCCAATCGAAGTGGTGGTTCCATACGGATAATCCGGCTCGATTCCGCTCCAGGTTGCGAATCAGCCAACCCGCCGCAATCAGAAAACGGTCTCGATTTTCCGGTCGTCCGGTCCTGCGATAAAGCGTGTGATGGCCTAGCCCATGCTGCGCGATCGCAATAGGGTTGTACTGCCATCCGATCGCACCACGATAATTCAGTCTTGGTATACCGCAGAGGTCCACGTGCGGGTAGTTCGCTTTCGCGATGAACGGCATGTAGTACTCGCCGAGTTCTGAGGTGCAAATGTTGCGCGAGACCTTTGGGTGATCGTGCCAGAAGTTCAGCTGGCTCGCTCCTCGCATCGTGTACGCCGAGAAAATACGCCGGTAGTAGTGCGACCGCTTGAGTCCGATCAGTCCCATTTCACCGATGAAGTTGCCAGTGAAGGCTGCCCTCGTTGCTGAGCAACAAGACCAGTGACCATCTGCACGAATCGATCCGTCCAAACGGCTGAGTCGAACCGCTGCGCCGATCTCAAGGCTCCCGCTCTCATTCGTCGCAGCTCATCCGGGTGCCGAACGAAATACTGCATGGCCGCCAGCAATTCCAAAACGTCGCACGGCTCTACAAGGATTCCATTCTCATCCGTCACGATTTCGGCAATCCCTTGGCACCGGCTCGCAATAACCGGCACTCCTGCGGCAAAAGCCTCGAGAATGACTCCTGGATAACCTTCCTGCGCGAAATGAGTCGGGAGTAAAAGAACGTCGTGATCAGCAAGTACCCCAGGCACCTCGGCTGGATGTATCGAGCCGTGGTAGCGAACTGGAGTACGGAATTCCTCAGCTCGCATCCCATCCATCAAAGGACCGTAAACATCAACAGTAATGTCGGAGCCGAGCATGCGGGCTGCGGCAATCATGTCGCGGCAACCCTTGGCCGGCATCACGTGCCCCACGAAAACAAACCGAAGCGTCGAGGTATGCGCTTGCGACAACACCGTATTCAGAATTGGGCGGTTGTTCGGATACCACTCCACTCGTCTGCAACGCGAACGAAAGTATTGTTCAGCGGCGCGCGTTTCTACCAGTAGTAGCGGGCACCTTCGCACGAGCCAATCGAACGCACTCCGATACACAACTCGCGTTTTGCGGTGCTTCACGCAAGCGTTGCCAAAGATTCGCAGGACCCAAGCCCGCCTGGTCACGAAGAGTATGGGCCAAA
>CAZBCQ010000039.1:0-29011 GCA_964490255.1 uncultured Terriglobales bacterium
GGAGCGGAAACTATGCTACGTTCGAACTCATTACTCTCAGAATCAGGAGGGGCTGAATGGACACAGCCGATAACGCTGTAGGCATCTCATGCGAGTCACTGGCAAGCGAGTGTGGAAGAGTTTCGGACAAACTGAACAATCTGCTCACGGGTATACAGATCAAGGCAGGATTGCTGTTGGAACGTGCGCAATCCACTGCTGAGCGAGAGGGGCTTCGCTTGATACTGGAGGCATCGAGCGAAGCAGCAGCACATTCGGCTAGGCTCAGAGAATTGAGTGACAAGACCTTATTCCCCTAAGACATTTACAGGTTACTTCCCGATAGACGCACTGCCCTGCAAGAATGCGCCTGAGCCTCTTCATGAAGAAAATCCTGCCTATTATCTTTGTCGTTATTTTCCTGCCTATACTGTGCTGGGGTTGGGGTCGAGAAGGACACCAAATCATTGCAGCCGTCGCGGAAGATCATTTGGACGAATCCACCAAAGTGATGATCCAGTCGCTCATCGGAAACAACCACCTGTAGTCCGTCGCGTCTTGGGCAGATGACGTTCGCAAAGAGCGTCGTCAGACTGCGCCTTGGCATTATGTGGATATTCGCCTTGGCAGCACCTACAACGCCAGCAGCGATTGCGCTTTGCCGCATAGTTGCGTGGTGGTCCAAGATCGAGGAGTTTCTGAAGGTTCTGACCGACAAGGATGCCAGCCGTGAGGATCGGGCGGAAGCATTGAAATTTGTTGTTCACTTTGTTGGAGACATTCACCAACCATTGCATGCCGTGGAGGAGGCACGGGGTGGAAACGGGATTCACGTGCGCTTTCTCGATAATGACCGCTGCGGCCCTTATGAGTGCAACCTCCATGGCGTGTGGGATACCAGCATGATCCAGCACACCGGAATGAGCCGGGAAGAATACGCTCAGCACGAAGAAGAGCTAATTAAAGCGGATAAGCTGGACACGGTGGCTAATGAAACTCCGGAGCAATGGGCAAACGACTCAGCGAAGCTGGCGCAGGCGGCTTGGGTGCCGGATGGCACAGATTTGGACGAGCGGTACTACGATCAGCAGATCAGGGTCGTGGACAGACAGATGGCGTTGGCGAGGCTGCGGCTTGCAATGCTACTGAATGAGACCATCGGCAAAATGACCCCGAGGGAATTTCACCCATCTCCACAGCCACAGATCGTCGCAGAGGGGACGAGTTCCGGCGGACTACCGACTTCTCGCGAAAGCATTGCCAGCGTCAAAGTTTGGGTCAATACGAAGTCAGGCGTCTACCACTGCCCCGAGACCCTATGGTATGGAAAAACCAAGCAGGGAGAATATATGACGGAGTCTGAGGCGTTGAAGGACGGGTATCACGCAGCGGGTGGCAAAGGTTGCAGACTCTAAACTGTCTCTGGGGCGTTTCGGTTCTGGCCAGCTACTTCTAGTTGCAGACGTGCGAGAGCTTTCTCCGGCGTCTCATAAGCCCTGACTCGGCCCTCGATCCGCCAAGGCTTAAGCACATCGTCGTTGGGGACGATACAGATTCCGAGAGGACGGACGACGAACCCTCCGTAATTTCGCCGCAACGTTAGCTGCATCTCCGGAACATACATCTTCCGGTCGGGTTGCCAGCATCCCCATTGACTACCCCCAAAATGAGCCAGCTAGATCGTCGTCGGCAGCTTCCGGAAGCCCGGCTTTGGTATCGCATCCTTGATCCATTTATCAAGCGATACGAAAGCTGGAGTGTTCTAGGTCGAACCCTAATGTGGGTGCTGGTTGTGTTCGTGACCGGAGTCCTGCTTGATTTTATTGGTCACTATATTTTTTATCACATGTTAGGGGCGCGATGGATTCATGAACGACTATGGCGAAATTTCATTGAAGCTCTAATCGTCGGTGTGTTTGTTTTCACATTGATCGACGCGAAAGAGAAACGCATCCAGCGGAGATTCAAAGAACTCGGCTACCTGAATCACCACATTCGCAACGCTTTGACGATCATTGAAATGGCAGAGTCGAATGTTGGCGAGGCTGAGAAACGCCTAGAGATGGTTAAGGACGCCAGCAGCCGCATTCGAAGCTGCGTCGAGCGGATTTCACGTCAGGAAGATTCCGAGATCAATGAAAAGGAACCTCAAAAACCATAGAGGTATCAGTCTGCCGCAGCGCAAGCTCTGGCCCAAAATTGCTCGATGCCAAGCGATGGGCGTTAGAATTTTGGCGCTCACTCGGGGCACCGGAGGAGTGTCATGTCTAGCCCCACAGCCACGTCAGCCAGCGACATTACTGGAAAGATCAGAACAGCCAACGAGCAGTTCATGAAGGCATTTCAGGAGAGGGATGCCGTTCGGGTCGGTAGCCTCTATGCCCGTGAAGCTTTGATCTTGCCGCCCGGTGCGGCTATTGCCGAAGGCATCGATGCCATCACGCGCTTCTGGAAGGGAGCAATGGACTTGGGCATCACTGACGTGACGCTCGAAACCCTTTCCGTCGAGCCGCTGGGTGATGCCGCCGTTGAAGTTGGGAAGTACACGCTCGTTGCCGGAAGCGCAGCGGTAGACCAAGGGAAGTATTTGGTCGTCTGGCGGAAGGAAGACGGTGCGTGGAAACTGTATCGGGACATTTGGAATACCAGCACTTCAGCCGCGAAGACATAACCGCGCCTACTGGCGATGCCATGTCTGAGTGAACTGAAGGTCGAGACTGTCTCCGGAATTAAGCCGCAGTTCCATTCGGATCAGGCCTTCTTGCCCCGTTCCATCTCTCTGGCTAATTCCGCTTCTAACTGCGCTTTCAGAATTTCGGCGCTGCGGCGGGTCTGATCCGTAATCAGGCGTGATTTTAGAAGTTGAACGACCGCCAGATGCGTCTGTGCAAGGTTATCCCGATGTGTGACCAACGCTCCCCCAGCGAATATCTCCAAATACTAAGCGGCCCTTCCAGTCGATTTGGTCGATCTTGCAGATGCGGACTCCACGGCTAGTTCCGCCTCCAATTTTCTTTTCAGAGCCTCAGCGGATCGCCGGGTGTTAGTGGTGACAAGGCGTGATTCTAATAGTTGTTCGATAGCCTGATGTGTTTGCGTCAAGTTATCTCGGTAATTAACACCCCAAGCTTGGATCGTGGTGTGATGCAGGATGTGCCACTCGGGTTGTCACAGATCATTACTAAATAGGCCTCGGCGCGAAAACCTGAAGATGCGTGTTCTGACATCTATATGACATGAGAATCAATGGCACGCATCTTGTCAGTTTCGTACCACGAGACATTGCTCCAGACACGCCAGTCGGTCTTGGAGAGTGAAGGTCACGACGTGGTCTCGGCGCAGGGATTCGTGCAAGGTCTTGAACAATGCAATCAAGGCGGCTTCGATCTTTTCATCCTTGGTCACTCCATTCCCCACAAAGACAAGCAACGACTCGTCGAAGCGTTCCACAGCACTGGTTCCGCTCCGGTAATTTCGCTCCTTCGCAACTGCGAAGCACCCGTGGATAGTGCTGATTTTCATGTGCATCCCGACCCTGACGAAATTGTCAGAGTTGTGGCTAAAGTTCTCGCCTCTCGTTCAGGCGGGGCGTCCTAACTATTCTTCAGTAGGGGAGTGTTTACGAATGGCAGATGAACCGACCTTATTGTGCTTGAATGATGAACAGAATGCCCTCTTCATTCGTAAAGTAGTTCTGGAAAAAGAAGGATTTCGAGTCCTCACCGCGACCACGGCACAGGATGCGCTGGAGCAGATGACTCAGCATCAAGTGGACTTGGTTATCGCCGACCATTTACTCAGCGACACGACTGGAACAGAGGTTGCGAAGCAAATGAAGAAGCGATGGCGGAATATTCCCATCATTCTTCTCTCTGGAGTCATGGATCAGCCCGAAGACCTTCAGGGGGTAGACGCATTCGTGAGCAAATTGCAGGGTCGGGAAGTGCTATTCGAAACGATTCGGCGTCTGCTCAACCTGACACAGTCGTAGGTAACTATCTCCCCAGTCACGATGAAGCTTGTGCTGCAATCTGCTCACTTCGGCTTTTCCCCAAGGATTTGGGCGTAATCCGATGCATTCTGGTCTGCATTGGTTGTGACAAGATCAGGGCTGATCTGTTCGTTTCCGATTTCTGGAGCGTGACGCGACTTTAATTCGAGAGGACAAAGTTATGTGGTAAAACGATTTGTGAGGAGTCGTGTGAGGAGGATTAGTAGTGGGGCAACGGTGGCGATCCGAACATTTTTCCGCAGAAAGCTTTGTTGAATTCTTTTATCACGCTGATGTGGGTCTAGCCATCTTGGATCACCAATTACGCTATCTCACGCTTAATCCATTTCTGGCAACAATTCATGGCAGTTCCGCTGAGTCACATATCGGGAGACGACTTCAGGATGTCGTCGGAGAACTTTCCTCCCAACTGGTACCAGCTTACAAAGAGGTAGTCGCCACAGGACGCCCAGTCCTAGACCTAGAGGTCAAAGGAGCAGTATCGGCAGATACGCTCGCCGGACACTGGATTGACAATCTCTTCCCTCTCAAAGACGAGCGTGGCAGAGTGACGACAGTCTGCGCTGTAGTGGCAGACGCTCCATTAAACAATAAGCTCGAAGAAACTCCCCCTGACCTGTCCTCACCAACAGTGCGCACCGTCCTGCGGTCGTGGAAAGAAATTGCAGAATATAGCGGAGCCTGCACCAAGACCGTGCAGCGTTGGGAGAAATTGTACGGATTTCCCGTCCGAAGACTAAAAGCCAGCAAAGGCTCAGTTGTTTCTGCGTTGAAATCGGAAGTGGACCGTTGGATGCGAACCGGATTGCCAAGCGCAAAATCGAAGACTGAAAATGAGCTTTTTCGATCCCTCTTCATGACCTCGCCAGTTCCAACTCTACTCGTTAATGACGAGCACGTACTTGTCGATGCAAACATCGCAATGGCAGATTTGTTGGGCGCTGCAAGAAATGACCTGGTGGGCAGAAAGTTAGAAAGCTTTTACAAATACACTTCGGCAAATGAACAGAGTGGAATTAGTCTGCGCCAGAAGGCTTTTCAAATATTTTCACGCGCTGACGGCACCTTGTTTACAGCGGATTGCAGATTGCAAAAGTTGGCACCCGGCGTACATAGTTTAAGCCTTACGAACATTTACCGGGGTGCATCCC
This sequence comes from uncultured Terriglobales bacterium, assembly GCA_964490255.1. GTDB lineage: Bacteria > Acidobacteriota > Terriglobia > Terriglobales > Acidobacteriaceae > JAJPJE01. The sequence continues at coordinate 5,143 of CAZBCQ010000039.1, forward strand.
ATCCTGCCACAGTTCGTTAATCTTCTAGGTTGCGATTTTGCCGATCTAGCCTGCACGCTGCGCATCCGGAGCCGCAGGGCTGAGATTGTGTACCTCAAGTCGCATGAAGAAGAGGTCGTGCAACTGAGGTCAGGTGAGCAGTATGTGTTTTTCCAGATTGGCGATTCGGCGACAATCATTATCATCTCGACGGTCGCTGCCCAAGCTGAAGACTTACCATTTATGGACTCAGTAGTTTTTCGGCACCGAATATTCGCCTTCCATATTCAGTTCTCCACCATTCTCGTTTTCCGTCGCGGTGTAGGTACCCTTACCCGTTATCCCCCTCAGCTTTCCAGTGCCGCCCGTGAATACCCAATCTCCTTTGACGCTTGCAGAATCGCGGTCTTTCAGAGTAGTCCAACGGAAGCGGACGTAGAACTTATCGCCACTGTCCATGGTGCCAACATATGTCCCATTAGTTGCGGCGTGCGTGGAACTCTGTTCGGAGAAGGCAACGAAGGTTCCTTCCCTCGATTTCTCGCCTACCATCTCGAAAGGAGTCAGCCATGTGCAACTGGCTTTCTCCAACTTCATCGTGTGTCCAGCCTCATCGCCAGCTTCCGCAATGGCCAGAGCTTGCGGCTTCGGACAATACTGCTTTCCGTCAACCTTGTTCTGTGCCGTAATGACAGGTGCAAATAACAACGCCATAACCACCACACTCGCGGTGCGTAGCTTCACGGTACCTACCTCGAGACTTCGGATTCTCTCTGAAGGTTTCGCCACTTTATGCATGATCCCAGTTGTCCTGACCGTTTCCTGTGACCGCTGACACATATGCGATGTTTGCAAACGACAAGCTCCAATCGACCTTAGTATCGCGTGCGATCTTAAAAGTATCGATTAAGCGAAGATCGCACTCGAGTGACCCCCGCACATGACAACTTTCCCAACCGCGAGTAGGATTTCGGCTGGTTCGACGGAGGCTTATGGCACCCACGAGCGTTGCACCTGCGAGACACGATCCTCATCAGTGGACCAGCGCCTTTGCATCTCTGACCGTGGGTATAGCGTTTTTCGCTTTATGGTTCTGGCTGCTTCCGAAATGGCTCGGATTCAGCGTTGAGATGGCAGGTAATGCAAAATGGCGATGGCTTGCAGCGATTCCATCTGTGCTCGGATTTGCCATTGCACTGCGTTGCGTTTGGGATTTCGGATGGACAGGGCATGGCACTCCAGCCCCGGTGGTTCCGCCAAAACGGTTAGTTGTAGGTAAGCGTCTAAGCAACCCACCTGTTCGACAGCGGGCGGGCGTGATGAACTGTAGGCATGAACCAAACTCAAGCAGCTGTTCGTGCCCAGCGGCCGCGTCGTAATGCGGCAGCGATCCTGGAGTTGGTGGAAGAGTTTCATGCGAGCGGATTGACGCAAAGCGAGTTCTCCCGGCGTCGTGGTGTAGTGCTGCAAACTCTGAACCGTTACCTGAACAAGCATCGGAACGCATTGCCGGTCAGAGGTGGCCTAGTCGCGGTGGAGGTTGCCGCACCGAGCCCGTTACGACGGCACGAGCCGGAGGGAACACTCGCAGTTGTACTGCCAAGGGGTCGCCGGATCGAGATTGGTGTTGGCTTTGACGCCTCGACGCTGGCGCGGATCGTGGCCGTGCTGGAGAGGATGTAGCGATGTTTGGAGTGGGGGCGGCAACGCGCATCTACCTGGCGCTGGGATCGACCGACATGCGCAAGGGCTTCAACGGACTCTACGGATTGGTGCGCGATCAGCTGCTGTGTGATCCGCTGAGCGGGCACCTATTCTTGTTCACGAACGCGCAGCGCAATCGACTGCAGGTACTGTTCTGGGACACGACCGGGCTTTGGGTGTGCTCGAAGCGTCTGGAGAAAGGGTGCTTTCACTGGCCGGAATCGGGGGACGCACAAGGCAAAGTTCTGTTGAGTCACGAGGAGTTTGTGATGCTGCTAGGCGGGATCGATCTGGGGCGAGCACAGCGTCGGCAGTGGTATCGCAAGCCGGTAGGAGAAGAACCTCGGAACGCACGATTTACCGCATAAACACTGCACAAAACGCTTGTGCGTCCACAGGCGTTTCTGTTATTCAACCTGCATCGTGAGTGAGACTTTCCAACCGTGGACGAAGTCCACTCCGACCCCGCCGATTTCCTCACCTGAAGCAACCATCATCGAAGCACTGCAGCGGCAACTGGACTCGACACAGCAGCGTTTGCAGTATGCGGAGTTGAAGATCCAGATGCTGGAAGAGCGGTTGCGTCAGCAGCGGATCGCGAAGTACGGTCCGAGCAGCGAGAAGCTGGCCACTGTGCAGATGGAGTTATTGGAAGAAGAGCCGGGTGTCAGTGATGCGGAAGTCGAAGCGGAAAGCCAGCGCGAAGCGTTACCTTCCTTACGAACCCGGCGCAAGCATCCAGGCCGTCAGTCGCTGCCGGCGAATCTGCCGCGGGTGGAGCGGGTGATTCGGTGCACCCCCGAACAGTGCGTGTGCGGTGGGTGCGGCGCGGAGACCACGGTGATCGGGTACGAAGAGAGCGAGCAACTGGACGTCGAACCGGCGAAGTACTTCGTGGTCGTGACCAAGCGTGAGAAGCGCGCCTGCAAGCGGTGCGAGGAGCGAGGTGTGAGTGCGGCGCCGCTGCCGCCACGGATCATCGAGAAGAGCCTGGTGAGCGACCGCGTGGTGATCGATACGATCGTGAGTAAGTATGCCGATCATTGCCCCTTATACCGGCAGAGCGCGATCCTGTATCGCGATGTCGGCCTGGACCTAAGCCGGGCGACGCTGGATGGCTGGGTGATGCGGGTGGGCGAGTTGCTGATGCCCCTGGCCGAGGACATGCGGCGAGAGCTGATCGGCGGAGGATACATCCAGGCGGATGAGACGCCGGTGGGTGTGCAGATGCATGATCGCCGCGGCAGGAATCATCAAGCCTACTTGTGGCAGTACAGCAGTCCAGGAGGCGGGGTCGTCTTCGACTTTCGCATGAGTCGCGGCCGCGAAGGGCCGAGGCAGTTTCTGAAAGGTTTCGAAGGTCTGCTGCAAACTGACGGCTATGCTGCCTACGACGGTCTGGGCGGAGTGCGCGTGGTGCATGGCGCCTGCTGGGCGCACTCGCGTAGAAAGCTCGTCGAATCGGTGCGTCTAAATCCGCACGACCAAGCCGCAGTTCGTCTGCTTGAGCTTGTGAACGAGCTGTTTGCTGTCGACGCGAAGGCACGCGAAGAAAACATGGACCTGGCCGCACGTCATGCCCTGCGGCTGCAGAAAGCCAAACCGCTGTTGGACGAGATCAAGGCCCGACTCCTGGAAGCGCGCGACCACGCGTTACCGAAGAGCTGCTTGGGAAATGCATGTCGCTATACGATAAATCTATGGGACAAGCTGACACGCTTCCTCGACCACCCGGAACTGGAACTGAGCAACAATCTGGCAGAGAACTCCATGCGTCCGGTTGCTCTCGGACGGAGGAACTGGATTCACTTGGGCGATGAACAGGCTGGACCCAAGGTGGCGGCGATCCTCTCTGTGATCGAAAGCTGCCGTCGGCTCAAGACTCCGATACGCGACTTCCTGGCATCCGTGCTGCCGGGGCTCGCCAATCTATCCGTTCAACGTTTAGCCGAACTCACCCCCGTTGCCTGGTCAGCAAAGCGGAATCAGCAGTAGACTTACTGGCCATCCCATCACGGTGCCGCTGCCGTGCCATTTCTCGAGCCTGATAATCTGGGGCAGATGAAACAAGGCAAACCGACGCAACAACCCGAGCTTCGTTGCAGTGTGTGTGGCCAGACAACACCGAGCTATGACATCGTCCACTGTGGCTCGTTGGAACAGGGGTACCGACAGCTCTGTAGCCAGTGCTTCAACCGGGAAGTTGCCGAAGTTGCTGGACTAGACAAATTCGAACCGGTGACCCTTAGGCCGGTGTCTCTCACCGATTGCACGGGAGAAGTCCACGAGTTCCACTTCCGCATTCGTCTGCTTGGGCCTGAGGTTGCCCTCGATGCCTTTGAACTCCGAGAGGGTCAGCCGGCCGGCTACCAGTTCCAGATGATCGGCAATCACGACGATGATCTGCTGGCGCTGCTTGGCCGCTTGATCGAGAGAATGCGCCGCGCCTTATCCACCAAGCACCTCGTCTCCGGCCAACTTGGCTTGGAGATCGCAGATGATCTCGTGCGAGGCCGAATCGAGTGGGATCATGCGAACGAGGGTGCGCCAATGCTGATCATTGACGGGCTAGAGGTCACCTGGGAGCAGTTTGGCCGTATGCTAACAAGCTTCGAAGGCTGGCAGTTCCAACTGCACATTCGTGACAAGAGTGAGGAAGCATGACTAAGTCGAGGAACACTGGCGACGCTTCGCAATAGCAGAATGTCCACGAAGATCAATGTGGCCACATCCGAAGCCACGTCATGACGCCCAAACGGCACATCCCTCAACCGTGTGTTTGGTCAGACACTTACAGTTGTAGTTGGCTTCTATCGTTACGTTCGCAATCCCATGTATGTTGGTTTCGCGGCGGGGTGGATTGGGCTCTGGATCGTGTTTGGGCATGCAAATCTCTTGGCAATTGTTGCCATTGCGCTCGTCGCATTGTGCGTGCATCTTTTTGTTGTTTTCTATGAAGAACCGACGCTCCGAAAGAACTTCAGAGCGGAATACGAGGAGTATTGTCGAAACGTGAGGCGGTGGGTTCCGCGTTCACGCGGATGGAATCAGCCGAGATGATATTCCAAACTGGCGTCACGATTTCTCGATGCCTATCTCTATGCGATTTCCCTAAGCAATAGGAGGACGTTATGTCCGACCTCGATGACGTACATCGACTCGCCGCGATTCACCGACTTGTTGACGACCTTCCAAAAGAAGCCCTTGATGCAACATTTCGGGTTCTTGAGAACTATGCGAAGTGGCCACCGAAAGGACATGCAGATGCCGAGCGAATGCTCGGGCAGGCGCGTGAACGTTTCTTGAAGAAATATGAGGAACGTGACCCTTCGGTCTCACCCGTTATCGCCAACGTCCTGGGCCCATGCGACAATCACGGCTGCACAATGAGCACCAAGACTCTCGATCTGCTGGTGTTAATGCCGGTTATTCCGCTGCTACCGGTGAAGGCCGGGTATTTACGGAGCATCTTCCTACACATTGATTACGCTGCGAAATCCATTACAGGTCGGCGGCCCGACAATTCCATCTTCAAGGTGCAATCGGGCGATCCGATACATATACCGGGTGACACCACTGCGGCAACTGGTGGTTTTGCAGTTCTCGTTCCTGAAATCCAGTTCACCGTGACCATGTCAGGCACGCGACACGGCGTAATCCCGGATGGCTTCCAAGTCCCAGACCCACCCATGCCGCAAGTCGTCGCAGGGGCGGCAGGCATGTTCGGATAGAGGACGTAGATGGCTATACCATTCTTTACCCCAACACAGAACATTTTTTCCGTGCCTGGCAGAATGCATCTATTTGCCACGATGAACCAGGCTGTGCACACGACTTGGAAAACCTCGACCGATCCTGATTCTCCTTGGAGCGGATGGGTCGAGATGGGTGGGACGGTCAAAGGCTTCACGCCGACAGGTAGCCCGTTGGTTGGGTACCTGCCTGACGGCAGGATGCAACTCTTCGTCGGCGCGCAGGGCGGCGATCACTTTGGTGTGCTGACAACTTCTAAGGCATCCGCCGACCCAAATGCACCCTGGAATGACTGGGTCGTACTTTTCGAGCAGGATCACAGTTCGGACATCATGTGTCTCGGTTATCTACCAGACGGACGAATGCAACTCTTTATATACGTCTCCAATTTGGGCCTACGAACTTGCTGGAAAACGAATACCGATTCGAACTCCACTCCGAACTCGAATTGGAGTGAAGTATCTTTATGGGACGGCGCCTCAGCAGACGGGTTACCTCCTCTCATTGGCTACCTCCTACCAGATCGGCGAATGCAGATATTCTGTCTCCCTCGGACTCGCTGGAAGCTGACGACGGACCCAGACGCGGCCTGGAGTGAGTGGCAGAGCTTAGATGTCATTCCATCTTCAAGCGATTTCTTGGACAACGTTTATGTGGCCCCGCCAACAGAAGTTGGATATCTTCCGGACGGTCGGATGCAATTGGTATTTCTGGGGGCAGAAAGCTTACAAGTACAGCCGACGAATTCGCAGGCTAATGTTTATTCCGTATGGAAACGTAGCCACGATCCGAATTCCGTATGGTCGCCGGCTGTTTCTTTGGGATTTCAGGCGCGGAGTAGCCCAGTAGTGGGCTACTGGCCCGATCATAGGATGCAAATCTTCGTCATCGGCATGGACTTCTCCCTCGCCACCTCTTGGAAATCAAGTGATCATCCTAACGCACTGTGGAGCGATTGGTTGATTATGGAGGGTCCGCCATATGTCCCGAACCTGCCAAATTACCAACCCGGCGACAATGAATTCCTGCCTAGCTCACTCGCTGTAGGCTTTTTGCCTGACGGTCGAATGCAGATTTTCACAAAGGTGATTAATGGAGCTCTCCAGAAGCGATTAGTCGTGTATTCGGAATGGCAGCTTCGTTTAGAGACAGGATCGCATTGGAGCAAATGGGTAGAGATGGGGACTTTCCCGGTCCAATCTTACGCATTAACTGCGGCAATAGCTACGCCAAGTATAGGATATTTGCCGCCGGAACCTGGGACAATTGGAGATTCAGTAGGATCGTTGATGGGAGGCTCGGGCTAGAAGAGTTTCCGATCCGTAGTCGAAGCCCGCCGAATTCGACGGGCTTTTGTTTAGTCTCTTTCTCCTGATCTCGCGTTGCGATCCACTTGTGAAGTGGACCGTAATCCCGCGCAGAACATCTCTTGCGTGGAAGTGCGACGCGCTTGAGCCTTGGCTCTCGGCAGCGCCGGATCATCCTCACAATTGATGAAGAGCAACTTGACAGCGCCGGGTAAGTAAATTTCTATCGTGATACTCTGCCGCGAATCTGTAGTCCAAATCCGCCGATTACGACTGTCTTAGCTGCACTATTCAACCGTTCGCGCTATGTAAGTTGTTGATTGTAGGTGCCGGTGACGATTCGATTGCTCCTCTTGTTGTTTGTTTTCTTCAGCTTGCGAGTGCAAATAGTCCATCTGTGGTCCAAGCCGGCCGTGAACACTACGCCCGCTCCTTGGGTTGCGTGAAATACGCGTTTCACGGAAGTGTGTCGCAAGTCTCGTCTCAGCATGGCCGATTCAAATTACTCATCCCAATTTACGAACGAGCAATCCGACAACCGCGGAACCGAGAATTAGTGCTGGTTCTGGAAGCCTCGTCTTCATCAGCAGGATGAACGTTGTAACTGCTATCAGCGCAGTTGCTACATCGTGAACGGCGCCGCGTGCCAGCACCACGACGGCTCCAGTAATTGCCCCAACTGCTGCGGCGGTGACTCCCTGGACAAATGCCCGAAGTTGGAGATTACTTGAGAATCGGCGGTAGGCTGGCGCCAGGAGCACCACAACGAGATAGACAGGAAGAAAGACGCCGAGGACTGCCGCAATGGAACCCGCAAATCCTGCGACCAAGTACCCAATGAACGCAACTGTGATAACGACCGGCCCCGGAGTGATCATTGCCACTGCAACGGCATCGACAAACTGCCTTTCGGTTAGCCAATGATGTTCCAGCACCACTCCGCCGTGAAGGAACGGAACAATCGCGAGTCCACTTCCAAAGACAAATAAGCCCGCCTTTGCGAAGAATGCGAATATCGAGACAACTTTGTTGTCAATAAATGGGGTGGTGGCGACGATCGGAAACACTGCGACGCTTGCTCCGAACTTCTTAGCTGGAAAGGTTCTCACAGCCATAGATAGCACTCCGCAGCCGAGGAAGAGCCAGATGATCTCGCGTTTCGTGATTGCTGTTGATATAGCCAGGGCGGTAAAGATGATCCACAACAAAGGGTCATTCTTTAGCGTCATCTTGACGAGTTTGATCGCAGATCGGGTAATGATGCCGATGGCTGCCGCTCCGACACCATAGAAGACAGCCTGCATCCAACCCAAGCCGCCGAAGCGAACGTAGGCAGCAGAGATGCCAAGAACCATCAGGAACGACGGCAGAACGAAGGCGATACCGACGACGGTTGCACCTAGCACTCCTGATCGAACGTAGCCCAGATAAGTAGCTAGTTGTGCAGCCAAAGGACCAGGCGCAAGCTGAGCCAACGCGAGCCCTTCCAGGTAATCGTCTTTGCAGATCCAGCGGCGTTTTTCAACAAGGTCTTGCAGCATGCGCCCGGCAAGCGCAATTGGTCCGCCGAACCCTACAGTTCCCAGCCAAAGAAAGTATCCGACGAATCGCGTGAGTGGGACTTCTACAGTGTCCTTCTGCGGCGAATTGGAAAGTTGTGTCACTTTGCGGAATTTGTTTGGTCCAGCGCCGCACGCAGCCCTTTGGCCAGTTTCAGCGCTTCGTCATTTGCCCAGAAGTGCATGAAAAAGAGACGGGGTTCTTCAGTCAGCATGTGACTGTGTATCGCAGTGACCTGAATGCCGTGCTCTCGCAACGCTTTTATCACCGGATTGACTTCGCTTCCGAGCAATACAAAATCGCCTGTGATGGCTGCGCGCCCATTGCCGGTCGGCTGAAAGTTGATGGCCGTTGCTGTGCCCATTGAGGGCGGAACCTCTGTATCCATGTCGCGAATCTTCTCGGCCCTCGCGACTGAGAATTGGTAGATGCCATTGTTGTTCTTCCCTTGATAGCCGAGCGTCTTGTCGATCTGCACCGTGTCGATGCCGAGGCTCTGTTGCGCTGCAGCGGATGTAGTAGGTGCGGCAGGTGTCGTCGTCAACGCCAGAGCGTCCTTCAACGCCGACGCGAGTTTCGCTGGATCACCATGTCCGGCAACGTGCATATACAGCACGCGCGGGTTCTCGTTTAGCAAGTGATTGTGCACAGCAGTTTGCTCGACACCTTCCTGCTGCAACTTCATCATTACCGGCTCGACTTCTGACTCAGTCAGGACGAGATCGCCCATTACGATTGCTTCATTGCGTGTCTTCTTGAATGCCAGCCACGAGCCTAGGGCAAGTCCAGCCTTGATCGGCGTCCCTGCCACAGTGACCTTCAGATCAGAACGCGGCATACTGAATTTGAAAACGTCTCCCGGCTGGATCGAGCCTTTTCGCCCAAGAGCATCTTCAACGGACTTCCACTCCGGAGGTGTTGGTTTGGATGGTTGTTGCGAAGACGCAACCGGAATCAGTGCTATGACCAATGTGATCAAGAAGCAGACGGACTTCATAGCGATTTCCTCTTCTGTGAGTTTCATGAAACCTGCGGCCCCACAACCGGCCGTAGCTGCGTTTCGTGTTCCCGTTCTTCCGGTGGCTTGAGGTGAATGAATGATCGGTACAGCAAGAGGTCGTACACGATCTTTATCGTCCCGCCAAAGAGTAATGGTGCTGAGAAAGCGAGATGCTGCATGAGTTCACCTGCAATGGATGCGGTGACCGCCCATGCTCCAGTTCGGGTCAGATTAGTTACCCCGCTGGCGTACACGCGCTCGTGCGGATGGACGATCGCGGCAACGTAAGACTGACGGGTGGGCACATCCATCTCCACGACCGCCTCGCGTAGCAGCAGCAGACCAGCAGCAATCGCGAAGCTCGGAGCGAAAGGCACTAGGAGCAAGAACACGCTCGATGGCAGGTGAGTGAAAACCATCGTGCGAACCAGCCCAATCCTTCGTGCCAGCCAGGCAGCTCCGAGGTGGGAGACCCCATTTAGCAGCCGGACAACAAAGAACAGAACGCCGAGTGTCCTTTCGTTCGCGCCGAACCGATGAAAGAACCAGTAGGCGAGGAGAGCGTCGGCGAGAAGACCGCCGCCGGCTGCATCTAGTGCAAACAACGCTGCAATGCGACGGACGACTCGGCGTGTTTCCGCCCTGACAACCGGTACGATACGTTGTGAGGCCGCGTTCGCTTCGACACGCCTGTCGAGAAATATGTACAGCCCGGCGGCGGCCAAGTTTAGAGCGCTGTACAACAAGAAGACCCAGCTGTATGCCGCCAAGATGTCCATTCCGCTCCACGCACGAATCGCGACCGGCAGCGCCCCCGATAAAGCACCGAGCGCTCCCGACGTATCGAGCGCGACGTTGTACCAGGAGAGTGCCCATGTGCGATTCCGATCTGGAACCAGACCTGGGATGATTGCCTGTTCCACCGTAAACGCAGCGCTACGATCGGTACCCATCCCGTTCAGCATGCATACGAATGCCAGCGGGATAAGCGTCGTCATGGAGTTTGCGAAGGCAAGGGCGATTCCGCCACAAGAAGCAACAAGGGCGGAAATGACAAGAACGCGGCGTCGGCCTATACGTTCGCCGAAACGGCTTACCGCAGCCGTAGCTGCGGCATTCCCACACAATCCAGCGGCAAGAAGAGCTCCGATTCCACTCGGACTAAACCCTATTCGCGAAAGGTAGATGGCAAGAACAACTCCCAGCAGACCGATGCTTGAAGAGCGGAGAAATGCAGCCGCATAAACAAGGCCGAGATTTCTTCTGTCCACCATTTGACGAGCGCCTGATAAATAGGTTTGCTCCTGCTTACTGCACGATCGAAACGGGCTGCATGATGCGTAGTAGTGGATGTCCACCAACGTTTTCTAGTGGGAAGTACACGAGATGCGTCTTCGGATCGACGGATACGGTATGCGCCTGGGGCATGAAGAAGTTACCTACGGCGACCAGTTTCTGACCGTCTTCGTGGTAAATCCACACATGACCTGATTCGGCCGAGACGTATAGCTGTTTCAGCGATGGATCAAAAGCTAGAACGTCCGGATCGTCTCCGACGGGATAGGTGCCCAACGTCTTCATTGTGCTCAGGTCAACGACAGCTAACGTGTGATTAGCCTCACCGGCGACGAACGCCAGCCGGTTCTCGACATCAAGTGCAATGCCGTGTGGATTCTCTATGTCCGGCAGCGGATAACGCCCAACGATTTGGAGAGTGGAAGGATCGATCGCGGCAAGTTCGTTTTTCCGGTGAACTGCAACGAGGATTCGGTTTGCCGTGGAGTCGTAAACTGTATTACCCGCTCCGCCTCCAAGTGGGATCGTCTTCACTAACTGATTGCTAACGGCGTTGATGACAGCGTCCGCATCTCCGTGTTCGTCGGAAACGAAAACCCGCTTGACTCCAGGGGCATACGCGATGCCGTCCGGGTAATTTATCGGTCCTACCTTCGCCAAAGTCCGTAGGGTCTTTGCATCAACAGCAGCTACCTTGTGTTCTCCGGTGACCGAAGCAAAGACTCGATCCAGTTCCGGAACGGCCCATACGCCGTGAACCCGAGCGAAGCCGTCGAGGTTAGCGACTATCTTTCGTGCTCCTGTGTCAAACACGACCAACTGGTCGGCATTCATGTGCGCAATGTAGAGACGTCCTGATGTCGAATCCAGACTCTGGTAGTCGAACCGAACCGCAGGTCCGGGCATCGGCACGTCCTCAACGGTTCGTAGCGGACTGTTTCCTGAACTGCCTTTAGATTGAGAGGAAGTGCAGGCCAGCAGGAGCAATATTGCTAGTCCTTGCAATCCAATTAGGCGCAATGTGTGCATGAACTCTCCACCTTGAACAAATCGCTTCAAACTCCACTTCCAGTTCCTGAATTCGTTCCTAAGCTCTTCCGTCCTGCTCAGCCTACGGTTTGATACAGGCCCTCGATAAGCTCCATGCCACGTCTCAGTAGTTCCTCGTCAGCGGTGCCCTGTTTTGCCCACCCGATCAAGACGCTATCCAAGCCGACCCCTTCCGATCGTCCATATTTGCCATCGTCCAGGTCAGCATCGTGAATGATCTGTGCAATGATCCCGACTTTCCTGTCGCGAACAGAAAACTCTTTGCGTAGAGTCTCGAACGTGCAGTCATCCCCGCGATGGGTGAATCCACCGCCATGAAACATGTCGAATGCAACTGCCGCCGGATATTTGTCAGGTATGTCCGAGAACACAAAGCGTGCATTGGGATCGATATACTTTCGAATTAGCCACGCGGAGGAGACACGATCAATTCCCGGCCTCGGACGAGTCATCCATGTACGGTTGAGATATCGCTGTCGCTTTCGTGATGAACTCGGAGACTCTGTGACACCGTCTGCGCTCGCCAACAAGCCTTCGACGCGACTGCGCAAAGGACTGTTGAAGAAATCGATCGACACTGCATGCTGAAAGCGACGCCTTAGCCTTGCTAATTCGCCAGGATTGTCCTTGCGACCTCGTTTCTTCAGGTCCCCAAGCAGTTGTTCGTAGTCACGCGATCGCGCTTCGATAAAACTTTGACGCAGTTGCTCGGGCGACTGGTCATCGATAGAGGTGACCTCCACGATTGAGGCCTTTCCGCGATGCCGTCGGATCACTGCCGCAAGCCATTGGAAGTGTTCCTGATTAACCGGCGTGTTGGGTAATAGATGTCCAGAACTAGGTAGCATCAGCGCTCCGTAGCGCTTCAGCTTCCGCCAAACCTCGACGCGCTGACTTGCCTGACTCGACGGAAGACTAAACATCAACAGAATCCAGGGGGAGCCATCACTCTTCGAAGAGTGACTTCGTGTGTGTACGCTCATTGCATGAGATGCTATACCTGTAACAGATGATCTGTCGAATTCATATCTTAATTGTCCCCACCCCAAGCCAGGTAGCTTCGATCGTCTACAAGACTCGAAGCCTGTAATTCCCAAATAGAGAACGCACGCGCAGTAGAGGTCCGAGTTCCCGTTCAGGTTTCCTTCAGGGTTCGGTTGCTAGTATGATTCGCTGACAGCGAAACTCTTCGCTGGCGTCTGCAATCTTGGCAATTCTAGCCAGCGGACTCCGAGTTAATCCCCCGTAGCCGTCGAGCCGGTGGGAAATGTATGGTCCGCCGCCCGATTGCAAGCAGAATCTTTGTCGAGGTGGTTTGGTCTGCTCAAACAATGGGCCGCGACCGCGGTCTGCTTGCTTCACGCTCGTAGGTGTACTCAACCAAGGCAGAACTGGGACCAGCAAGCAGCAGGTCAGTCTGGTGACCTTTCAAAACCTCGGGCGGCTTGGCATCTTCGGCGCTCTGAACCTCATCAATGCGCTCTGCTAATCTTCGAGCGTAACGAAGAGCGAGTCCAAAATGGACGGTCGGATGCCAGCGTTGTTCATTGGGCACGGGAATCCGATGAATGCGCTGCTGACAAACACTTACACGCAGCGATGGGCAGGCATAGGTGCGACCCTGTCGAGGCCGAAGGCGATACTCTCGGTGTCCGCGCACTGGTACATCGAAGACGCGGCCGTCACCGTGACAACTGCACCGAGGACAATACACGATTTCGGCGGTTTTCCGCGTGAGTTGTATCAGGTCCAGTATCCCGCGCCCGGTGATCGCGACCTCGCTGCGCGTGTCCAGAAATTGCTTGCACCTGTGTCGGTGCGCCGCGACGACCGCTGGGGACTGGATCATGGTACTTGGTCGGTTTTGCGCCACGTCTATCCACAAGCCGACATTCCAGTGGTTCAGCTCAGCATCGATGAAACACAACCACCCTCGTTCCATTACGAGATTGGGAAACGCCTAGCGCCGCTGCGGGAAGAAGGCATCCTCATTTTGGGTAGCGGTAACGTCGTACATAACCTGCATGCCTATGCTTGGGGACGGCACGCACCGGAGCCGTACGATTGGGCTTTGTCGTTTGAAAGTAGAGTCCGCGAGCTGCTTTTGGCGGGCGAGGATAAGCCGCTCGTAAATTACGAGCATCAGCTCGGAAGCGAAGCGGAATTAGCGGTGCCTACCCCAGATCATTATTTGCCCCTGCTATACGTTGCTGGCACCCGCACGTCAACGGAACCGCTCACGTTTCCTGTTGAGGGTGTAGACGGCGGTTCGGTTTCGATGCTCGCAGTGCAAGTAGGCGGGTAAAACGTGGTAGGAACGAAAAATCTCCCGATTGCAAAACTATGCAGGGGCTGGCTGTGTCTGATCGCGCTCCTTTTGATGGCCTGCTCGAGCCACAAGGAGAGAGCGCGAGCGCCCTATGCCCCGTTGCCCGAACTGGAGAATGTATACGGCTCGCTGATCACCGCGGGAAATCACCCGACGGCTAATCAATCAGGGACCGGAGACCGCCTTGGTCTTTTCCGTGATACCTCCGGAACAATTTGGGGACTCCCTCTTACTTTGGCCAACGACGGAACGGTACTTGGTTGTGCGCCGCCGTCCTTGCATGATGCACCCGATCACCGACAAGTATCCGGCAAATGCCACAGTGATCGGCGCGACGAATGAGCCGACCGGGTGGCGCGGCGGCACGGGAAATTTGGAGCTCCTGCTACGGGACACGCAAGGAAACATTTACTGGAAGCCGGTGAAAGGATCCCGTATCGAGAGCGGGCCCGTTTGTTGGGCCCAAGATCCACCGGGACCTAAGCAGCTGTTGCTTTACTATCGACTTGCTCCTATGCCGGGGTAGAAGCGCCTGACAATGCCAATTGCCAGTGGCTATCGTCGAGGGGTATTAAATATGAGCGAAAAAGCACGAGGCTCAGTGCAGAACGTACCTTCAAATCTTGGCGCGCTGCTTCCTGATCTGGAATCCGTCTACAAAGACATTCACTCTCATCCCGAGCTATCAATGCAGGAGGGCAGGACAGCGGGCATCGCGGCCGATCGCCTCCGTGCTTCCGGTTTCGACGTGACAACTGGCGTCGGGAATACAGGAGTAGTTGGCGTATTGCGAAACGGTGAAGGTCCAACCGTAATGTTGCGAGCCGACATGGACGCATTGCCAGTTCGCGAGGAAACTGGGCTGCCGTATGCCAGCAAGTCACCCGTAATGCACGCTTGCGGCCATGACATGCATGTTACCTGGCTCATCGGTGCGACAGCTTTGCTCTCGGAAAAACCGGACACATGGCGCGGTACGCTGATGCCCGTGTTTCAACCAGCAGAAGAAACGGGCCAGGGTGCTCAGGCGATGATTGACGACGGACTTTTCAAGCGTTTCCCGAAACCCGATGTGATACTTGGACAGCACGTCATGGTCGGATCATCAGGTGTAATTATGTACCGATCTGGCGTGGTCACCTCTGCTGGAGATAGCCTGCAAATCCGCATGTTTGGGCGAGGCGCACACGGATCGATGCCTCAATCAAGCATTGACCCTGTCGTGATGGCCGCTGCAACTGTGCTTCGCCTGCAAACAATAGTTTCCCGTGAAATTGCTCCAACTGATGCTGCGGTCGTAACAGTCGGATCGCTTCAGGCAGGCACGAAGGAGAACGTGATCCCAGGCGAAGCACTCATCAAGCTGAACGTGCGCACCTTCGATGAAGATGTCCGCAAGCGTGTACTCGCTGCGATTGAGCGCATCGCCAACGCGGAAGCCGAAGCCTCGAATGCACCCAACAAACCAGAGATCACGCCGCTAGACCGCTATCAGCTTGTGAAGAATGATCCACAAGCGACGAAGCGTGTGGTCGAGGCGTTCAAAAAACAGTTCCCGGCTGATCACGTTGAGGAAACTCAGCCTACCACTGCCAGCGAAGACTTTGGCTCATTCGGAACGGAATGGCACGTGCCGTCTGTCTTCTGGTTTGTGGGCGGCACCGATCCTGCTCTATACGCCCAGGCAAAAAGCGCCGGAACAATCGCTGACATTCCGACCAATCACAACCCGCGCTTCGCACCCGTGATCCATCCAACTTTGGAGACCGGCGTAGAGACGTTGACCGTCGCGGCAGGCGCCTGGCTCGCAGCATGAGCCACGATAATGTCGTCAGTACATTTCTGGTGGCCTTTGACCTGAGCGGAACATTCGTCTTCGCCCTTAGCGGCGCAACGGCAGCAATCAAGCACAGATTAGATGCCTTTGGAGTGATGGTTCTCTGCTTTGCTGCTGCCACATCGGGCGGGATTACACGCGACGTACTCATCGGCTCCGTTCCGCCTGCTGCGATCAATGATTGGCGTTATGTGGCTGTTTCGATTTTCGCCGGATTGATCGTGTTCTTCTGGTATCCACTGATCGATCGACTGAGAAGCCCCGTGCTCCTGTTCGATGCAGCCGGGCTGGGACTATTTTGTGTAGCTGGTGCGGACAAAGCACTCGCTTTTCACGCACGACCGGTCGCGGCGATCTTGCTCGGCATGATGACAGGGATTGGCGGCGGAATTGTTCGCGATTTGCTTGTCATGGAAGTGCCCTCTGTACTGCGTACCGAGCTTTACGCAATCGCCGCGCTGCTGGGCGCTGCCGTGCTAGTAGGCGGACGCATGCTAGGAATGCCATCACATGTGGCGGCGCCGATTGGGGCAGTGATGTGTATTGCGCTTCGTCTTGCGGCAATGCGGTACGGCTGGCACTTGCCTTGTCGCTGAGCACACATGCCCTGATCCTCCATGGCCGCATTGTCCGGCTGATCGCGGAGAGCGCTGCGGACGACCACCTGTACCGATAGATCGCGCACCACCACATCGCAAATCATCCAAGCAGCCGCAAAAACCACGCCCTCAAAAAAGGTGGTCGCCCAAGAAAGAGAAACAAGGAACACCTGCGAAATGTGTAGATCATCACCCTGCAGGTGCGCTAATTCAGGTCTGGTTCAGTAGCGCATCTGCCGCTTGGCGGAGGGCAGATGCGCGACGATGCTGAAAGCGATCGAAGCAGCCGCAAAGGCCACGCGGTCAAAAAAGGTGGTCGCCTACCCCGTCTGAACTCCTATCAACGACGATTCTTCTCGATCGCTCACTTGATCACACCCAGAAGTCGGCGTGAGATGCTGTTTGCACGAGCAGAATATTACTGGAGGAGCCTGGTTCCCAACGTCTTCTCGACCGAGTTGCCCAAGAGATCCCAGCCCGCACGCCTCGCAGGAAAGTTGATGATTCCATATTCGTAAACAGTAGGCCTGCGGTTCTGTTGCTTGCGAACCAGCGAGCGGTTAGCTTTCAGAGCCGCCTCGCAGGGAACTGCGCTTGTGTCTCAGTCCAGTCGATCTTGGAAATCGTCCTTAAATTCAAGATGTGAGTCATAGAAACTTTGTATTGGACTGCATTCCCGCAATGACGAGATCATCCCAAGCGGTAATTATCAGCATTGCAGCTCTCCTCTATCGGCTTTAAACGCGAGCCGATCTTCAGAGGGAATGTGCTTCGTGGGGAGAGGTACAGGGAAACTGTGCAAGCGGAGAGAATAATCCGGCTAGGGATTCGGCACTACGGCATCGGGCTGATAACAGTAGTGGTGGCATTCGTGTCCAGCCTGCTATTGCAACCTCTTTTTCCGTATCCGTTCCTCTTCCTGTTTTTTGGTGCTGTAATGGTAAGCGCGTGGTTCGGAGGCACCGCCTCCGGCTTGCTTGCAGTTCTCATCTCCACTGTATTGGTCGACTATTTCTTTGTTCCGCCCTTCCGATCATTTTCAATTAGCACAACTGCTGCAGCATATTTTGCTGCTTTTGTACTCTGTGCGGTTGTGGCAAGCTGGGTGAGTTCTGCCAAGAAGAAAAGCGAGGACGCACTCAAAGAGGCCCTGGATCAGCTGGAGGTTCGGGTTTCGGAGCGCACTGCTGAGTTAATGAAAACACAGGCCGATTTGGCCTACCTGTCTCAGGTTCTGAACCTTGGCGAACTCGTGGCTTCGATTGCACATGAAATCAACCAGCCACTCACTGCAGTGGTGACGCATGGACACGCATGCGCGGAATGGATATCGGCGACCCCTCCAAATCTCGAAAAAGTTCGGCATACAATCAACAGAATCATTCAGGATGGAACTCGTGCCGGAGAGGTCATGAGCCGCATTCGGGCACTCTTCAAGAAAGAGCCACCCGCAACAAACTCGGTCGACATCAACGAACTGGTCCATGAACTTGTCGTGTTCTTGAGAGAAGAAGCGATGCGCCGTCGTGTGCTGGTTCGGACGGATCTCACCCCGGATCTGCCAACAATCAAGGCAGATCGAGTTCAATTGCAGCAAGTTGTCCTCAATCTAATTGTGAATGCTCTCGATGCAATGACCGAAATCAACGACCGCGCAAGGGAATTACTTATCGGCTCGCATTCACAGGGTTCAGAGGTTCGTGTCCGATTCGAAGACGCCGGCACAGGGATATCTCCTGAGGCGGCAACAAAGATTTTCGATCCATTCTTCACCACAAAACCTCATGGTATCGGCTTGGGACTGTCGCTCAGTCGATCGATCATTGAGGCGCACGAAGGTCGTCTATGGGCAACCCCCCGCCCAGGGGGTGGCACCGTTTTTCAATTCACATTGCCGTTTAATCCCGATGGATCCGACCACAACAGCTAACTCCACAGTCTATGTCGTTGATGACGACCCTTCTGTTCGCGAAGCTATCAAGAATTTGCTCGATGCGGTCGGTGTGGAGGCGAAGACGTTCGAATCTGCAGAGGAGTTCTACAAAGCTCCACGCCCCGACGTACCTAGTTGCCTGCTGCTCGACGTGCGTCTGCCTGGAGTAAACGGACTGGAATTCCAAGAGCAGCTTGCTAAAGCCGGAATATTCATTCCGATTGTCTTTATAACAGCGCACGGAGACGTTCCCATGACTTCACGAGCCATGAAGGCCGGCGCAATCGAGTTTCTGATGAAGCCATTCCAAAAAGAGGAGCTGCTGTCAGCTATCCAACGTGGGCTTGAACGCGATTGTATTGAGCGTAAGGCACGAGCTGAACTTTCACTACTCCGGTCGCGCTTTGAACAACTCACGGAACGTGAGAAGGAAGTGATGACGTTGGTTGTGACCGGAATTACTAATAAAGAGATCGGAGCAAGACTCGTGCTAAGCGAAATCACGGTGAAGGTTCATCGCGCTCGCGTTATGCAAAAAATGCAGGCGGCTTCGCTGGCGGAATTGGTGAGGATGTCCGACAAGCTGAATTTGTCCGGGTGATGATCGAGATTAATGGGCGCAATCATTTTTTTTGATAAGCGAATATACCAAAGCATAATTGTCCCGCCGCACCAGAGTAGATAGCTTGCTTCCATGGATGGAACAAATGGGTGGATGGAGCAGAACACCTTGAATCGCGTTGCGCCGATGCTGCCTGCAACTGCTGCTCCACAACTGTCTGCTCGACTTCCTCTCGATGAGGTTCTAAGAGAAGTTGTCGAGCTCGCTTCGGCTCTCATTCCGAGCGAGTCGTGTTTTATCTATCTCCTGGAAGGCGATGAGCTAATCTTGCGGGCTTCGAAGAATTTCCATCCTGAGGCCGTCGGAAGGCTGAAGCTCAAATTGGGGGAGGGGATTACCGGTTGGGTTGCTGAGCACCGCCAGCCTGTGATTGTGCCGCAAAATGCGGTTGCTGATTACCGCTTTCAGAGGTTCTATGCTCTCCCCGAAGATCGGTTCGAAGCCTTCTTGTCTGTTCCGTTGTTGAGTCGCGGGAAAATTGTAGGAGTGATCAATCTCCAGAATCGCGAGCCGCGATTCTACACCGAACGCGAAATCTCGTTAATATCGATGATCGGGTACCTCATGGGCGGGGAGATTGAACTAGCTCGTCTGGAAAAGGAAGTGTCGAGACTCGCGGACCAAATGGAAGAGCGGAAAGTCGTAGAGCGAGCTAAGGGAATTCTGCAAAGCGAGCTAAACATCGACGAGCAGGGTGCGTACTCAGTTCTTCATCGAGAGAGCCAGCAACGGCGTAAGCCGATGAAGGAAATTGCCGAGGCAATCCTGCTAAGTAATTCGGTAAAAGGCGACCGTAACTCAAAGCCGCAGTGGAGACATCGTTAATTGACGGCATAGAAAGTTTCGATTTGCTTGCGCAAGCAGTTTCGAGCAACATGGGGTTCAATACTCGGTAATTTTTTGGTTCCTTTGTTTTTTCTCTTTTCGACGCGGAAAAGAGTCAGTCTTTGGCACGACGCGGTGCCATCTAGCTAAACAAAATTGAATATCAAGCCTTGCATCGAGCGACTCGAAGTCCTTGGCTTCGGTGTCTTTCTGCAGGAGCGCATGGCGGCGTGTGTCTTGGTTACTGGTGCCTGGGTCGCGACTAGGAGTGTACGGCACCTTAACGCAACAGTGGGTCTTGTCTATTCGTTGGGGTGAAGCATGGGATCTGCAACAGTTTTTCCATTTGCGAGGTGTATGCAGCCTCCTTGTGCCCTGGAGCCGAGGGGGTGAGCAAATGAAGCAACTATGGGACGCAGCCGACTTTGTTCGACGGGTAAGACGGCAGTTAAGGTTCGGAACCTTATCCCGAGCACCCTTACGGCTACTCCGTTTGGAGCTGCGGGGAGACAAAGCGGAGTGCGAATGGATGGTTCGGGCCCCAGACCCCTGGGACTGTGATCTACCAATTGCGGTTGCGCAACAGAATCAGACATTGCAGGCACTCGGAGATGCGCTGCTGGTCCGAGAGCTTCTTTTTGACATGCTACCCGATACGCACACCGCCAAGTTTCGAGTTTATCGTCCAGCGGCGGGAGCGTCGGCGAAGTTAATTATTACCGGCACAGTTACGAGAGAGGATCGACCTCCATTGAGAGTTGCTTCGGAGGCGATGCGAGCCAAGCTATGCGGTCTGCACTTTCGTTTAGAAGACGGAGTATTGGAACCACTTTTGATAGAAGAGCGAAATTTGAAGTTTGCAACGTGAGGCATTTGATTGATGGGGCCATCGGCAATAAATGCAACAAAACGGAAATCAAACCAAATCCTGACCAGGAGAGGAAACATGTCTGAGAAAACAAGGATAGAACAGAGAGTTCTATCGTTACCCGAGAAGCTCTCACGATTGCGCAGTCGTCTTAAGAATCCCGAGTGGAGGCGATACGGAGGCACGCTGTTCGCCGGCAAAATTCTCGGTGTAGGTGCCGTTCTACTCATTATGTTTGTTCTGAGCGGCCTATGCTTTACCCATGTGTACGCGCAGAGCGGCACCCCTGAGGTGAAGGCTGCGGACATAGTGAACCCGGTCAACACAGCTTGGACCCTCGTGGCTGCTTTCCTGGTGTTCGGAATGCAGGTCGGTTTCACGATGCTGGAAGCCGGTTTCTGTCGCTCGCGGGAAACCGTGAACGTTCTTGTAGAGTGCGTGGTAGACACGTGCCTCTGCGGAATTCTGTTCTACGCCATCGGTTTCGCTTTCATGTTCAGCCACGGTAACGGATTCATCGGTTATCACTGGTTCTTCCTACAAGGAGCGCCCGCGACTTATGAAACTACGGGCGTGGCGTTCCTGGCCGTCTGGATTTTCCAGTTCGCCTTTGCCGACACATGCTCCACCATTACTTCCGGCGCGATGATCGGACGTACCGGATTTGTCGGTGACCTTCTTTATAGCGTTTGCGTCACCGGTTTCATCTACCCAATCATTGGGCATTGGGCTTGGGGACCGGATGGCTGGCTAGCGACAATGGGCAGCGCTGGATACGTATTTCCTTCGCTTGGTATTGGATTCCATGATTTCGCCGGATCAACTGTGGTTCACACTATCGGCGGGTTCATTGCGTTGGCCGGGGCGATTGTTCTGGGTCCAAGGCTAGGCCGCAAATTCAAGCGCGATGGCGGCCAGCCGATGCTGCCGCATGATCTTACGATCGCTGTCAGCGGCGGACTCATTCTCTGGTTTGGATGGTATGGGTTCAATCCCGGAAGCACGCTGTCGGCGATGGACTTTGAGGGCATCGGGCGGGTGGCAACCAACACGACCCTCGCAGCATGCGCAGCCGGACTGACCTCGATCTTTTTCGGCTATCTCAGAATGAAGAAGTGGGATGCCAGCTACACGACAAACGGGTTTCTGGCGGGACTAGTTGCCATTACCTGCCCGTGCTATTGGGTGAGTCCTACTGGCTCAGTTCTGCTCGGCGGCATTGCTGGAGTGCTCGTTATCCTCGGCGTCGATCTCCTGGAATGGTTGCGAATTGATGATCCGATCGGAGCCGTCCCAGTTCACGGCCTTTGTGGTATTTGGGGGACGCTCTCACTAGGTCTGTTCGCCTGCGGCAAATATGGGGCGACCGGGCCTCTCTCACCGGACAATTCTGCGCCATTGAAAGGCCTCTTCTACGGCGGTGGCCTGCAGGTGTTGAAGGCGCAGATCATCGGCAGCGCCTGCATCACTCTGGCCACATTCGCCGTTGCCATGGTGGTCATGCTCGCAGTCAATGCAACGGGAACGCTTCGTTTGCCAAAGGAAGCAGAGCTCTATGGCATGGATCTACACGAACACGGTATCTCGGCCTATCCCGAGTATGTCATCTCTGCTCTTGGGGCCCCAGGAGGTCTGGCGCAGGAGCTGCCATTAGCTGAAGTTAAAGTTACTGCTGCCGCGGTCAGTGCGCTTCCACGCACAGCAAGCTGACGAACTTGTTTGCTTACTGCACCTGTGAGCCGGAGGCAGGAAAAGCCTGCCTCTGGCAACTCGGCCTAACCAACGCTAATGAGGAGCGAAGATGACTAAAGTCGAAGCAGTAATTCAGCCGAATAAGTTTGATGCCGTCAAACAAGCCCTGATTGACCAGGGTATTGATGGAATGACGGTCTGGGAAGTGCGCGGACACGGAAGGCAGAAAGGACACACGGAAACCTATCGTGGTGGCGAGTATAGTGTCGATCTGCTGCCCAAAGTGAAAATTGAGATCGTGTTGGAGGACAACGCCGTAGATTCTGTCGTCGATACGATACTGAAATCTGCCGCCTCGGGCAAAATCGGGGACGGAAAAATCTTCCTCTATAAGATCGATCAGGCAATTCGCATTCGAAACCAGGAGCGCGGCGCCGTTGCGCTTTGATTCCGCATGCGTGCTCTCTTCTGAGCTGAGAAGGTTGTGAGCTAGCAGCGGGATCTCGATGTCTCGCTGCTTTTCTATGCAATCTAAGACTTCTAGGTACTAGAAGTTCGCTTCGCTCGCTGTGCGCCAAGGTGCCTTCTCAGAAACAGTGCGAGCGTAACAGGCAAGAGTTGAGGAGGAGGACGGCCTCCGAAGATCATTTCTGTTGTAGCTAAATTGCAGATGTCTGTCACTTCGATATCCGCACGTTTGGCCCTCCGTCCCGAGGTTCGGGCGATTTCGGCAGGCACCGATGGATTTTGCGGTCGCGTAGATTCCGCCCTACGCGAAGACGCAAGCAAGGCGCAACTTGCCGGTTGCGCCTTGCCATCTCTTGGGCTAGCTCTCAAACGGGACTTGATAAGATACCCGTGCCCTCGGTGGGTGCATAAGGAGCTCTACTACAGAATTTCGATCTCTCGAAAAAACGTGGCTGTTGTTCTAACCTGAACCGGTATTTCTGTGCGTTTGTCGGCGATGTCGGCGCCGACAAGCCCATTACCTTGTCCAGTTTTCTCAACGGGTCCTCGCTGAAGCTCCGGCCACTCACCGGATCATATGAATCACTGCGTGATTCGCAGGCGCTCGACCCAAACGAGTTCTCACATGTCGTGACTGCTGTCGATAACGTGGCGACTCGGCTTGAAGTGCAAAGTGATCTGCCCCGCAGTATCGTAAATGCCGGAACAAATGCATGGTCTTTCGACGCATCGCGGACTCCGGTTCCACGTTGAGCACACCACAAGGTGGTCAGGCCATGAAATTCGAAGGATTCTCCTTCGGCTCCATTCGAATTTATGGGATCAGCTACGACCACGATGTCGTAATCGACCGCGGCGAGATACGCAAGCGGAAGAAAAAACCTTCCAAGAAGTTCCGTGAAGCGTTCGGCCACACACCGCTGTCGTTAGAGGAATGGATACCGTGGAAGTGTCGTCGCCTGATAGTCGGCACCGGCACCGGCGCCCTACCGGTGATGAAGGAAGTACAAGTCGAAGCCAAGCGTCGCAAAGTTGAATTGTTCATGG
>CAZBCQ010000040.1:0-20548 GCA_964490255.1 uncultured Terriglobales bacterium
ATTTTCTCATTTGGATGCTGAAAGAGCTGCAGCAAAAAATTCGAGGAGCAAAGGAGGCTTCGAATCACTGCCCGACGAAAGACCGGTCAGGCCGAGCTAGAAGCCGCTCAGGATTGGGATAGGGCAGGTTCAACTTACGTGCGCTGACGCAGGAGCATGCGCTGTCTTTTGCACCAGATTTGGCGGGCGGAGAATGCGCCCCCGCGGATGTCAGCTTTCTGCAAAACGCTGCGCTGTTGTTAGCCGAGGACCAAAGCTGAGTTGGGTCGAGGAAAGCGCCTGATGGAAGTGCGCAGCACACTTGACGAACCAGCCAGAGACCCTACCCTCAATTCCAGCGATGAGTCGAAAATCAGGAATACGACCCATCTTTATGTAATTCCACGCTTTAAACCAGCAGATCAGCTATACAAATCTGGATAGCCCCGGCACCGTTCTACAGATTTTGGAATATATCAGCTCGTACCATGGCATAAGTAACTCATAAAAAGAAACTTGCCACTTATCCCAGGTGGTACATAGATTGCACAACTCTGGGGGGCTTCTCTCAAAGGTTGTCGCATTCGCTCGGGGCAGCGTGTTCAAAAAAGGACCCGCTTAGAGGTCAGCAGTTCAGAACGAATCGCCGATGGGGCCTGTCGCAAGGAAGTTTTCCTTTCAATACCAGGTTTGGACGAATGATTTCAGGAGAGTCAGCATGAAATTGCTTAGAAATTTGAAGATAGTCTCCGTTGTCGCACTGTTGTTGCTGGTGCCGATTTTTGCGTTTGGCCAGGCAATCAGCGGCGACATCGTGGGGACAGTCAAGGACAATTCCGGGGCGGTCGTGGCAGATGCATCTGTCGATGCGACCAACCTGGGCACTGGGTTTAGGTCCACCGTGAAGGCGAATTCGGGAGGCGAGTTTCACTTCGTGAACTTGCCCGGTGGCCACTACTCCGTCAAAGCTTCCGGCGGCGGTTTGGCGGGCACAATCGCCGATGTGGAAGTGCAGCTCAACCACACGATCACGGCAAATGTCATCGTGACCCCGACGAGCTCGACGACTACGGTCGAAGTAAACGAGCAGGCTGCGGCGGTCGATACGGTCACCGCGACGATCTCCAATACGTTCGAGATGAAGCAGACGCAGGATCTGCCGACGGCTTCGGTCGGCTTGGGCGTACTTAACCTTTCTTTGTTGAATGCCGGCGTGACGTCCAGCGGTGGAGTTGGTGCTGGAACGGGACCTTCGGTTTCTGGACAGCGTCCGCGAAACAACAACTTCACCATTGAAGGCGTGGACAACAACGACAAGTCGGTTACCGGTCCGTTGGTTACGGTTCCGAACGACGCTGTCGAAAATTTCACGGTTCTCCAGAACAACTTCTCCGCAGAGTTCGGTCACTCGTCTGGCGGCCAGTTCAATCAGACGATCAAGAGCGGAACCAACTCGTTCCATGGAAGAGTGTATGAGTACTTCCAGAACCGTAATCTGAACGCGATGGATTCGCTGGTGGCGGAGTCACAGAGATCTAACGGCGACCCGGTCAAGAACCCGCGTTACGATGACAACCGATTTGGCGGACAGATCGGTGGCCCGATTATCAAGAACAAGCTGTTCTTCTTTACCAATTTCCAGTATGAGCCCCTTGGACAGGTTGGTTCGGCTTCGGTTGGGTATGCGCCAACGGCTGCAGGGTATGCTGCGCTGAATGCGCTCTATCCCAACTCAGTCAACCTGGCGACCTTGCAGAAGTACCTTCCCGCAGCGGGAGCAAACGATCAGGGTAAGATTTGCGCCGTTGCCGGATGCGCCGCCGGAACAGAGACCATTCCGATCGGCAGTGTTGGCTTTGCTGGACCCAGCTATACCAACACATTGACCACCACTAACGCGATTGACTTCAACATTTCGCAGAAGGATCAGTTGCGTGGCCGTTACATTTGGGAAAAGCAGGATGCGCCGGATACGAATGCGCAGATTCCGGCCTTCTTCAACACACTGCCAGTTCGTTACCACCTGGTTACGCTCAGCGAATATCACACGTTCTCAGCGAGCGTCAGCAACGAATTCCGTCTCGGATACAACCGTTACTACAACGTCTATACCGTGCCGAATATCTCCTACCCCGGTTTGGCAATGTTTCCGAACCTCACCTTCGACGACCTGAATGCCGTGAATGTGGGGCCTGATCCGAACGCTCCGCAAGGTGCGGTTCAGAACACCTATCAAGGTGTTGACAACGTCAGTTGGGTGAAGGGCAAGCACAGCTTGAAGTTCGGTGCGGAGTTCCGCGACATCATCAGCCCGCAGCAGTTCACGCAACGCGTGCGCGGCGATTACGAATACTCAACTCTGGCACTGTTCGCGACGGATGGAGCACCGGACACTTTCGGTCAGCGCTCGACGGGTAACACCGTCTACTACGGCAACCAGAAGGCGTTCTACGGCTATGGCGCTGATACCTGGCGGGTAATGCCAACCCTGTCGATAGATTTTGGTTTGCGGTATGAATTCACCCAGGTACCGCTGTCGGCGGCGAATCTGCAGAGCATCAACTCAATTGCGAGTGTGCCCGGTCTGATCACCTTCGGTACTCCGACCACGCAGAAGAAGAACTTCATGCCGAGGCTCGGATTCGCATGGGATCCGACCGGCTCGGGAACGACTTCGGTGCGTGGCGGCTACGCCATGGCGAACGACGTTCTTTACGATAACCTCGGTATTCTCTCGGCTCCGGCTCAGGTTTCAGCCACCTGCGACACCACCAATCCGCAGGCCGGTGGATGTGTTTGGAATACGACAGCATTCCTAGCAAACGGCGGGCTGCCTTCCCAACCGTTCCAATTCCCGAATGCTGCAACAGCACGAAAAAACACTTCATCTTACGTTCCGAACCAACGGCTGCCTTATTCCGAAACCTGGAACTTGGGTATTCAGCACAGCTTCGGACAGAAGTACGTGGCCGAAGTTCGTTACGTAGGCACCCGCGGCATTCACCTGCCAGTTCAGACCCGTTTGAACAGGCAGGCAATCGTCAATCCGAACAACTACCTGCCCACGTACTTGCAAGACCCCGGGCTGGCAGTCGCAGATTCTCTTCCGCTCACTCTGGCTCAACTCAATGCAGAGAAGGCAGCCGGTGCGAGTTATGTGCCGGCATACTTCAATGCTGGATTCAGCGGGGCTAATGTGGTTGGGTTTGAGCCTTACGGACAATCGATCTACCACGGATTGCAAACCCAGCTTTCGCGCAACTTTAACAATGGTCTGCAATTCCAGTTGGCCTACACCTGGAGCCACGCAATGGACAATTCGACCGCGGATGTGTTCTCTACATATTTGACGCCGCGTCGTCCCCAGGACTTCCAGAATTTTGCGCATGACATGAGCACCTCCGCCCTAGATCGCCGTCATCGCTTCACGGCGCAGGTGATCTATGACCTGCCGTTCTTCAAGAGCGCAAGCTGGTTCAAGAAGAACATGATCGGCAACTGGGAATTCGCTCCTGTGTATACGTTCCAGTCTCCGGAATACGCCACGGTTCAGAGTAACGTGGACGCTAACATGAACGGTGACGCCGCCGGCGATCGGTCGATCTACAATCCTGCGGGCGTACCGGGCACGGGGACGGGCGTAACCGCGCTGAAGAACTCGGCTGGCGCTACAGTGGGATATGTGGCGAATAATCCGAACGCTCAATATATCCAAGCACAGACGGGTGCGTTGGCAACTGCCAGCCGCAATACGCTGGCATTGCCGCACATCAACAACTGGGACATGACAATCGTCAAGCGGTTGAACATCACCGAGCGGCAATCGTTCGAGTTCCAGGCGCAAGCGCTAAACGTGTTCAATCATGCCCAGTACGTTCCGGGCTACCTGAACCAGGTGAACTCGCTTGGGTACACCGGTGGCCAAGTGCACACGATGCTTGAGCCACAGGCCCCATCCTTCAACAAGCCTAATCTGGTCTTCTCGAACCAGCCGCGCACCATGCAGTTGGTCGTGAAGTACAGCTTCTAGATTGGAAGCGTAAGTAATCAACTCTGGGGAGCCTTCGGGCTCCCCATTCTTTTTGGTACACCAAGCAACACTGAACTGAAGAAGAAAAAGGGCAGCCCGTAAGCTGCCCTCTTCTATTATCTACAAAGTGTTACGTTTTACGCGTTCACTGCCTCGACTTCCTGCTCTTTCGCGCTGGCTCCACCTTTTCCGTTGGCGGGTGGTTGGATCTGCTGGCTGCGCCTGTCCTTGACGTAACGGTTGCGCGCTGCTCGGAGCTTCAGGAAAGACTTCGCCTCTTTGTACAAACGCTTTCGCTCCGATGTATCGAACACCGCTTTGCGGAGAATGCGGAAGACGGCCTTCGGGCGGAAGTAATACTCGTCGTAGAAGCGGTGCACCATGTCCACCACTTCTTCGGCCGGCAGTCCTGGATATTGGATATGTGCAAGCTGGTGTCCGCCCTCATCGACCATCTTGGTATTGGTGATGAATCCGTTCTGCTTCGCAAAATCGAAAAGTTCCGTGCCAGGATAAGCGTGCGCGATCGAAACCTGGATGGTTTCGACATCGAGTTCCTTCGCGAAATCGATTGTCCGGCGAATGCTTTCGCGTGTCTCACCGGGAAGACCGAGAATGAAGTCGCCGTGAATGGTGAGCCCGAGCTTGTGACAGTCTCTGGTGAACTGGCGTGCACGTTCGACGGTGGCGCCCTTCTTGATGTTCTTGAGGATTTGAGGATCGCCCGACTCGTAGCCGACGATCAGCAGACGGCAACCCGCTTCGCGCATTGCCTTCAGCGTTTCGTAATCGGTGGTGACACGCGACGTGCAAGACCATGTGAGCTTCAACGGCTTCAGCTTTTCGCAAAGCTCGATGGTGCGCGCTTTCTGAATATTGAAAGTATCGTCGTCGAAGAAAAATTCCCTTACGTTCGGCCAGTATTCTTTGGCCTTGGCCATTTCGCGAGCAACGGCATCGGTGGAGCGTTTACGCCATGCATGCCCGCTGAGCGTCTGCGGCCACAAGCAGAATGTGCATTGAGCCGGACAGCCTCTGGTCGTATACAGCGCGACAAAGGGGTGCAGCAGAAAGGGCACCGTATAGCGCGGAACATCGAGATCGCGCTTATAGATGTCAACCACGTCGGGCAGTGCATCCAGATCGGTGATCTGCGGGGCATCGGGATTATGAACCACGCGCCCATTCTTGAGATAGCTAATGCCGGCGATCTCTTCTAAAGGCTTGCCCTTGGCAAAATCGGTGACAGAGTAATCGAACTCTTTGCGCGCGACAAAGTCGATGGCCGCGCACATCTTCAACGATTCTTCAGGCAGCGTCGTGACGTGCGGCCCGACAAAAGCAATCTTAATGTTGGGATTGTTTTGCTTGATGGCTTCAGCAAGGCGAATATCGCCAGGGAATCCCGGAGTGCTGGTGAACAGGACCAGGAACTCATACTGCTTGCACAGTTCGATCGTCTGCTCGCCTGTAACGTGATGTGGAGGAGCGTCGAGCAGTCGCGAACCTTCCAGCATGCCGGCTGGATAGGCCAACCATACCGGATACCAATACGACTCGATTTCGCGCGTAGCTGGCCAGCGCGAGCCTGCGCCACCATCAAAGTTTTCGAATGACGGTGGGTTGAGAAAAAGCGTCTTTAAAGGCATGTTGTTGATTCTAATATCCTAACATTTCAGAGTACTTTTCGGCGTATTGAACCGGGTACCCGAAAGGGACCATCAGTACAGAGCTCGTACATCGCTGAGCATAGCAGCCAAGAGTCTCAAATTAGAAGCGTAAGGGATGCAATGGTGTTGTAGGCACCCTGAAGGGGGGAATCCGTCAAGGCAGCGGAAATGGACTGGAAATGCCAACTGGGTCATTTCTTTGGGAGCGCCCAGGATTCGAGTTCACCGGTCTGCCTCAGTAACTGCAGACGCGCCTTGTCATATTCGAAGGAGAAATCCAGATAGCTGCTGTACTTCTCCTGTGCGTCGAGTTCCGCGTTTACGAGATCACCGGGGGAAGCTGTCAACGGCGCTCCCTCGGGCACGGGCGTTGCGCTCGATCCGGCGCCCCCAGCTGCTTCGGCCCTGACGCGTACGGCACGCGCCTGTCCCTCCGCGAGTTCGTACTCCAGTTGCGCGACCTCTTGCGCAGCGGCCAACTGTGCCACCTGGTGCTGCAACCTCAAAGTTTCTGCCGACACTTGATCGCGCGTTACATCGACTTGTTTTTTCGCTTTTTGCGCTTCGGCGTCAGCCGCAGCCGCATGCGCCTTTGCGACATAGTTGAGGAAAGGGAAGCGTATATTCACTCCAAATGCTGCGTTATTGCGCTGGAAGCGATTGAAGTAGAGGTCGTAGTTGTTGTACTTGGTAAACAGACCATAAGTTGCCACCAGGTCTATTTCCGGCAAGAAAGATTTGTGCTCACCTCGCGCAAGGAACGCAGCGGCGGTTGCGCGATCCTGAGCCACAACAATAGCTCCGCTGTTTGAGACGGCTTGCCTGGAAAGATCTTTCTCCGGATTTGTTTCCGGGAGTTTGGGAACGGATTCCGCGATCGTTTCGATGGAACGAGCGGGGAGACCGGTCGCTTGCGCGAGCCTGTCGCGGAGCGCGTCCGCGGCTCCGCTGAGATTTGCCATCTTCATGGTCAGTCTCGCGGCGACGAGTCGGGCACGTGTGGAATCAAGTTGCGTCGCCAGGCCTGCCTGCATTCGCTGATTGACGATGGTGACCAACTTGTTCGCTTCGTCGCGTTGCGACGAGGCTGAGCTGATCTGATTCGTGATCTTCTCCAACTCGAGATAATTCGAAGCGACATCGAGGATGACATCTTTCCGCAAATCTTCACGGCTACGATTGGCTGCGCTCCATGCGCTCTTGGCGGAGCGAATGTAATCACGCTGGGCAAAATTCACCAGGTAGGACTGGTAGTTCACATTGAAGATGCTCGGCGCGGAGCCTTCGATACTAAGAGGGAATCCCCACGTCTTGGCGAGGCCCGATCCGAAATACAGGGTCGGCAGATAACCGTTGCGGGTTTCCAAATAGTTTTCATAGGCTTTGACTTGATCGTCTGTCGCTATCGCCAGGCTGGGGCTGTGCGAGAGTGCCAACTGGATAGCTCGTTCAAATGTGAGCGGATCGGCAAACGACGGGATTGAAGCAAAAAAACAGAACAGCAGAATGAGAACGCGTGGAACGGAAGACATGTGCCACCTGCAGGATTTGTAATGGTCCGGCGCAAAGAGAAGAAACACGCGCCGGGAAACGCGAGTATAGCAAGCTTGTCGCGGCAAAGCCGATTTACGCGGGTGCGCGGAAAACCCGCGCGGGGCCATCTTTACTGCACGACCCGAACGGGCAGGCCGTCGCGCAACGCGCGGCCATTCGTTGATCCCAGCGCGATCGATGCGTTCGCCTGAACGCCGCGGGTGATCTCGATTACCGTAAGGTTGGAAATACCGGTATCCACGTATTGTTGTCGCAACTTATCATTTACCACCTCGTAGACATAGCGGCGACTGTCTTCCTGGTGGACAGCCTCTCGCGGAACCACGACTGCGTTGTCGTCGCGAGCCGTGGTGATGTTCACGCTGACGTTCGTATTAGGAAGCAGTTTCAAGTCAGGATTTGCGACGAGCGAGGTGACATCTCCAACGGTGCGCGATCCGCGTACCGTTACAGTGGTCGGAATCTGAGTGACCGATCCTTGCCAAGTGCGCCCGGGGAGTGCGTCCCACGTGACCTCGACATGTTCACCGGAGGCAAGCCTGCCAAGGTCGGGTTCGTCCACGAAGGCGCGGACGATCACCTTCGATAGGTCCGCAACTTGGATCAGAAGATCCCCGGCATTCACGAAATTGCCTTGCTTCACCGGAATGGAATAGACGATTCCGTCCATCGGGGAAACCACATTGGATTTTGCAAGCGCATCCCGGGCAGCCGAGTACGCGGCCTGGGCCTGCTGGACTTGCGCTTCCACACGCTGAACTTCCGGGCTCGAGTAGCGCTTGGTTGTCTTCTGCTGCAGCAGCGTGAGTTGATTCTGTACGTTCTGCAGACGCTGTTCGGCATCGCGAAGCTCGGCGGGGGAAGCAGCGCCGGTTTGCTGAAGTTGCTTGAGAGCCTCTACGTTTCGCTGGGCGGCATCGACGTCGGCGCGACTCCGATTGAGTTCCGACTGGTTCGTAATTACTTCTTCGCGGGTTCCGCCGCTACGAACCGCGTTCAGATCTGCTTCCGCCGACCTTAACTGTGCCAAAGCTCTCGCGGCCTGAGCGCGGGCGTCAGAATCGTCCAATTGCAGGAGCAGTTGCCCTTTCTTTACGGAATCCCCCTCCTTCACCAAAAGTTTCTTGATCGTGGTGGGGCCCGGGGCATGCGCTTCGAAGTTAGAAGCAGGTTCGATTTTGCCGTTCGTAGAGATGGAACTGGCAATGGTGGCGCGCCCCGCCTGCGTGGTGCGAATGGGGACCACGGTCCGCCGGCTGGATAAGAAAGCAGACAACGCAATCACCGCGATGGCGATTAAAAGGAGAATAACCCAAGTGCGCCGACGCGGGTTAAACGCTTCGTGTTCTTGATGTTCCGGTTGCATGCTGCGCAAAGGAAAGTATAAATGATGGCCGCTGGTTCTGATCCCGCTAATGCTCTTCGAATCCGTGAGGCACCCACTTTTGGAACAGTGAATCGAAAGGCCCCACTCTAAGAAACCCAGCGTTCTTGGATGCTCGTCCGCTCTGGCGAGCTCTGGTTTATCTCTCACACAGGCTGGCGACAGTGCCGCGCACTACATCGAATAAAGTGCTTGCCGGAGTTCCCGCTTAGAATTATGCGAACCTTAGGGCGTCTTGTTTCGAAGGTCTACCAGAACGTGATGAAGAATCACATCATGGCTCTAGCTGCAGGATTATCGTACTACTTTGTAATGTCCCTGTTTCCGACACTGATTCTCGCCGCAGCGGTGCTGGGCTATTTGCCAGTTCCACATATGTTTGGACACATCCTGGGTGCAATGTCGGCGGTTGTTCCGGCGGACAGCATGGGACTGGTGCGCAGCGTCCTGAGGGATGTGGTTACTCCGTATCGGAGCGGCTTCCTGACGATTGGAATTCTGGGCACGGTATGGACTGCGTCGAGCGGTTTTGCGGGACTGGTGGAGGCGTTGAATGTAGCTTACGGTGTTCCGGAAACGCGTCCCATCTGGAAGACACGGTTGCTCGCGTTGCAACTGATGGTCGTGACAGGATTCCTGCTGGTTCTTGGTACGACGTTGGTCTTTGTTGGTCCACAATTTGGTACTTGGCTTGCCAATAAAGTTGGTTTGAGTAATCAATTCGCAGAGGCGTGGCCTGTCATTCGTTGGACCGTGTCGATCGCGTTCATCGTACTTGGGGTAGACCTGATCTTCTATTGGGCACCGAACGTCAAACAGAAATTCTTAGCGACCCTTCCCGGAGCTGCGATTGGGGTGGGCTTCTGGCTTGCCGCGTCGTTCCTACTTGGTTATTACTTCAGGCGGTTTGCCGGCATGAATCACACGTACGGAACCCTCGCGGCTGCGGTGGCTCTGATGGTGTGGCTCTATTGGAGTTGGTTCGTCATCTTGATAGGCGCGGAAATTAACGCCGAGGTACTGAAAGCGAAGAGCGGAGGGAAGTTGGAACTGAAGCAGCCGCCACCGAAGGTGGTCAAGAGTCCATCTGCGTGGGACGAAGGAGTAGCCGCGTGAGGGAGATAGGAATCGGATTTGTGTAACTGGGGGGCAGGCTTCTTCACGGCATTGGCGATTTACAATGTCGTAATGGCAGTCAAAGCTCCACGTTACACTCCTGAGCACGCAAAATCTGGCCTTAATGTTCCGTTGCCGGACATCGAGTGCTTTCCCAATCAGTTTCCGGCCTACGAAATCTTCATCGATAATCCCGAGTTCACGTCCGTTTGTCCGAAGACCGGATTGCCGGATTTTGGGACGATCGTGATTCGCTACATGCCGAACAAGCTCTGCCTGGAACTGAAATCCCTGAAGGAATACATGATCCAGTACCGCGACATCGGTATCTTCCAAGAGAATGCGGTGAACCGAATCCTCGAGGATGTGGTGCGGGCAGCCAAGCCGAAGTGGGCCGTGGTAAAGGGCGATTTCCGTCCGCGAGGCGGTATGGGAACAGTCGTGGAAGCGCGCTGGCCGCGTCCGAACGGCAAGAATAATGGGCACCAGTAAATTTCTTTGGGCTTCGAGGCGTTTCCGAGAATCTTAGGGCTCTGAGTCCATCTTTAGGAGACCACCGATGAACCGCTCCTCGTCTCTCGTTTGGCCTGAACTTCCGTTGGCTGCATGGCAGGACACCCGTGACACGTTGCACATGTGGACACAGGTGGTCGGGAAAGTGCGCCTCGAACTGTCTCCGCACTTCAATCATTGGTGGGAGGTGCCGTTCTACGTTAGTGCTGTGGGACTGAACACCTCTGCGATTCCTTATGGGGACGGCATCTTCGACGCGGAATTCGATTTCATTGCGCATCGACTGGTGTTCCGCAAGAGCGATGGACAGCGCAGGGAACTGCCACTGGCGCCGAAGTCGGTTGCGCAGTTTTATTCGGAAGTAATGGAGACGCTACATTCGATGGGCATCGACGTGAAGATCTGGACGATGCCGGCAGAAGTCCCCAATCCGATTCCATTCGAGAAGGATACGCAGCACGCTGCGTTTGATCCCGAGTACGCGCAGCGGTTTTGGCACATCCTGACCAACTGCGACAGGATCTTTAAGAAATTCCGTTCCGGATTCCTGGGAAAAGTGAGCCCCGTACATTTCTTCTGGGGAAGCTTCGATTTGGCGGTGACGCGTTTTTCCGGACGGCGCGCACCGGAGCGTCCCGGTGCTGATGTGATCACTCGCGATGCTTACTCTCATGAGTGCAGCAGCGTTGGCTTCTGGCCGGGTGGAGGCGATGTGAAGGGCGCTGCCTTTTATTCCTATATGGCTCCGACTCCGGACAACTTTGGCAACTCTCAAATCCAGCCGAAGCAAGCATTCTGGAGTAAAGAATTAGGCGAGTTTCTGCTGATGTATGACGACGTTCGTGTCCTACCCTCGCCGGAAGAAGCGATCCTCGACTTCTGCCAAAGCACCTACGACGCAGGCGCAACGTTGGCCCGGTGGGACCGTGCGGCACTGGAGGTTCCTGCGTCGGCACAGCCGGCAAAACGAGCCAGTTAGACCGAACGGGCGCTGCTGATACACTGACCCACACCGGATGGCACGCTCTTACTATCCACGGACCGCGCTGGCAATCTTATCGGGTCTGAACTTCTTCAATTATGTAGACCGTAACGTGCTGTTTGCTGTGCAGCCCTTGCTTGAACGCGAATTTCCGCGCAGCAAAACACAATATGGCTTGCTTACAGCCGCATTCTTCCTTTGCTACATGGTGGCGGCGCCCATTGTCGGCTACTTTGCTGATCGCTACTCGAGAAAATGGATCATGGTCGGTGGGGCGTTGCTGTGGTGTGCGGCAACGCTGTTGACGGCCGTCACGCACAGCTTCGAGGCGCTGTTGTTCCGTCACACGTTAGTGGGAATCGGGGAGGCGACATTCGTCACGATTGCGCCATCATTCCTGTCGGACCTGTTTTCGGAAGAGCATCGCGGGCGCATCTTTGGGATCTTTTATCTCAATATCGGTTTGGGGTCAGCCGTCGGATTCATGATAGGCGGCTATTTCGGACAACACTACGGTTGGCGCTACCCCTTCTATATTGCTGCGGGGCCAGGATTTCTTCTTGCCATCGCAATGGCATTTCTGCCAGAGCCCCTCCGGGGCAGTCATGACCTGCTGAAGGCGACTGGCGAGCGGACTACGATCGCAGGACTGTTTCGTAATGGCGCGTTCTGGATGGCCACGCTGGGCATGGCCATGACCACCTTCGCCCTGGGCGGTCTGC
Source organism: uncultured Terriglobales bacterium (assembly GCA_964490255.1). Lineage (GTDB taxonomy): Bacteria > Acidobacteriota > Terriglobia > Terriglobales > Acidobacteriaceae > JAJPJE01. Next base: position 11,951 of record CAZBCQ010000040.1, read on the forward strand.
AGGCATGGATGCCTAATTTTCTTACAAATTCTCGGGGGGTTCCGCTTGATCGTGCCAATCTCATCTTCGGCGGAATCACTGCGTTCAACGCGATCGCCGCAACTTTCTTCGGAGGGTGGTTGGCTGATCGCCTTTTGAAGCGAACCGCGTCCGCCTATTACCTGGTGTCAGCAGCAACGCTCGCGCTTTCTGTGCCTGCCATGCTGCTCGCCATCTATAAGACTGGCCCAATGATGTTCCCGGCAATTTTTCTGGCGGAGTTTCTTCTGTTCCTGAACACGGCTCCGTTGAACGCAGCTGTGGTGAACTCAGTGGGAGCGGCCATTCGCGCTACGGCGATTGCTCTGAATCTCTTCGTGATCCATTTGCTTGGCGATGCATTCTCGCCAACATTGATCGGGCACATCTCCGACGTAAGCAGCCTCCAAACTGGCTTCCTGGCGGCAATTGTGGCGATCGTGATTGGATCGCTCATCCTCTTCTATGGCATGCGATTTGCGCCGGAGATTCCAAGCACAACAGCCGAGGTGGCTGCCGGATGAAGTGGGCATGGTGGCTGTTCGGTGTGCCCCTGGCTCTGTTCTGGTTGCGAAGCGTGATCGACGCTGCGTTTGGTATGCGAACGCTCACGGACGTCAGCCAGCCTGCATGGGATTACGAACCCATCAATCCGAAGCGCGTCAGCATTATCGTTCCCGCGCGCAATGAACGAGAACACCTGGAGCGCGCGCTAGCGGCACTGCTGGAGCTTGATTATCCGAATTATGAAGTGATTGCTGTCGACGATCGCTCGTCGGACGAGACGGGCGCGATCATGGAGCGGCTCGCAGCAACCCACGCAAACGGCGAGCGACTGCGGGTCATTCATGTGACCAGTCTTCCGGATGGCTGGCTGGGGAAGCCGCACGCCATGTGGACCGCCGCGCAACACGCAACCGGTGAGTGGCTGCTGTTTACTGATGCAGACATTCATTTCCGCGCCGATGTTCTCCGCCGCGCTTCGAACTACGCTGAGACGAACTCACTCGATCACCTGGTGATCTTTCCAACGCATACCGATTGGAGCTTCAGCAAGAAGGTCATGCTGGCTGGATTCAACATGCTCTTTATGTTCGGGCATCGGCCATGGAAGATTGCTGATCCGAAGTCGCGCGATCACATCGGTGTGGGCGCCTTCAATATGATTCGTCGCGAAGTGTACGAAAAGGTCGGGACATTTCAGGCATTGCAGATGGAAATCATCGAAGACATGCGGTTGGGCAAACTGGTGAAGGATGCAGGCTACAGGCAGCACAACGTGCTCGGACCCGATTTGCTACTGCTCGATTGGGGCGACCATGCGCTCGACATCGTCCACAACCTCACGAAAAATTCTTTTCCGCTGATGCACTTTTCCGTAGCGCGAACGGTGGGGGCATTTTTCCTTCTGCTTGGACTCAATCTGCTGCCGTTCATCGGAACGCTGTGTGCGCATGGTTGGGCCAAAGCTCCGTACGCGCTCGCACTGTTCAGCATTTTTTGCATGTATGTGGGCATGTCCTGGTATTCACCGATATCACCGTTGTTCGTGCTCCTTCACCCTGTGGCAACGCTACTCCTGGGATACACGATGATGAAGTCGATGTTTCACGCGCTGCACAACGATGGCATCGTGTGGCGGGGAACTCGGTACCCGCTGGAACAGCTGAAGAGCGGGCTGGTAAAGGGATGAGCTCATTCCGGCATCGCCGGTTCGATCTCATCGATAGGATTGCTCTGCTTCTTTGATTTGGTTCCGGTGCTCTGTTTCGGCGCCTTGGTTCCGTAAAAAGAGCCCGCACTGTAATTTCCATGGCGGCTCACGTCGTAAGCCTTCGGCAGAGGCGGCATGCGCGCCGATTCTCCTCGCAACTGACGAACATCTTTGAGGATGATTTCGGCATGCCCGCTATATTCCTTGATCGGCCCGTGGATCTCAATGTCCTTGCCTTCGAGTTGGCGAACGTCTCCTACGTCGCGGAGGTTGGAGCGGAACACGACAACGCTGAACGCACAAGCTTTCTCCCCTTCGCAGAAGTTAAGCGTGAAGTGTCCCTCAGGCAATGGAGTTACGCTCAGGACCTTTCCGGTCACGCAGGATTCCGAACCAATCTTCTCGGCTGCCTGCGAGATCGACAGGCATTTTGCGGAACAAAGAGACGGAAGGAGCAGAGAGATTGCGATGAGACGAAGCATCGGACAGCGATTCTATGTCGAACGAATCATGTCTTCTGCGATTCACATCACAGCATATTGTTCGAACGCACTCTGTCCCATTCGATCGCATCTGATTGTTGTGTCTGGTTCAACAACCAAAGCGCGAGTCCGACCAGAAGTGCATCCTCGCCGAGCCCCAGCAGATAGTCGGGTATCTCGTAACGTCGGCCGAATTCTTTGCGCAATTGATAGAACAGGAACGTACCTCCCAGCGCTCCGGCTCCCCCGAGCAAGGCAGACCGCAGCTTATCGTGTGGCTTCTTGTCGAATCTGGCGGCGGAACTGGCGCCCGAAACCACGCGCGCGAGAAGAGAAAAAGGTTTGGTGCGCGCCGGCATGAAGGGCAGCATATCCGCGACCAGCTCACCCAGGAACAGAGCTCCGAGAACGCTTTTCGCGTTCGACCCGTTCTGCTGTTCTCGGGCCCGGATGTGGCTAACGAGGGCGGGGGCAGAGCTGCTGCGTATTCCTGCGATCACTCCTACGAGCGCTGAGCGGGTGCCTGTTCTCATTCTGCATTTCTCCTGAACTGGTCGCGCTAATCTGTAGCGCATTGCGGAGACGATTGGAAGCTCGAAGTGATTCGATGCCATTCACGAAACCAGTGAACTCTCCCCGTTCGGACCGCACTAATAGGGATTTCCGGGCGGCAACTGTTGACTTTCCTGTGACATACGAGATCTCGGCTTGCAGTACGCTTTGCCAGGCCGATACCCGGGTAGTGCCTGAAATGCCGCTGCGCACGTCCGGGCAGCAACTTTCTGGAAGCCCGGAGTTTGAGGTTGGCGGGGGCGTAAATGAAGTCTGCCGTACCGAGCAGCTTTATTTATCCCGACCCGCTTCTAAAGTGATAGTCTTTGCTGAACGGAGCGCTCCTATGACCAGGCTACGAGCAGTATCCGCACTGGCGTCCGCAACCATCCTTTTCTTCGCGCTTCCAACCCTGACTTTTGCCGATTCGCAGATCCGCATGGTTCGCTTGAGTCAAGTGGATGGAAACGTACAGATCGATCGCCACACGGGGAACCGCTTCGAAAAAGCGCTCCCGAACATGCCCATTACGCAAGGCGTGCGCCTTCAGACGGGAAGCAATGGTCGCGCCGAAATTGAATTGGAAGACGGAACCACCATTCGGCTTGCCTCGGACACGGCGATAGCGTTTCCAGAACTGGTCTTGCGGGACTCAGGCGTTCGCGCAAGCACGGCTCAATTGACATTGGGAACCGCGTATTTCAACGTGCGGCACAAAAAAGAAGATCTTCGAGTTAGCTTCGGCCAGAAGTCGATCGTGGTGGATCACGACGTGCGTTTCCGCGTTTCGGTCGATTTGGCTAACGCAAAGATAGCCGTGTTCAAGGGTGAACTCAAGATCCCGACCGCCGTGGAAACCGCGACTTTGAAAAAGGACCAGACTGCGACGTTCGACCTGGTCGATGAGAAGCAAGTGGCCACCGCCAAGGGAATCGACACGTTTCCTACGGACAATTGGGACGCGGAACGATCGGAATTCCAGCAACAGTACGCAAATTCTGCCTACGGGAAAACGCCTTATGGACCGGCGCCCGATTTGGCGTACTACGGGCAATATAGCTATGTGCCCGGGTCCGGATTGCTATGGCAGCCATTTGGGGTTGGAAGTGGGTGGAACCCGTTCATGAATGGCGGGTGGGTATGGAATGCCAGTATGGGGTACACGTGGATGTCGCTGGATCCATGGGGCTGGACACCTTATCACTACGGGAACTGGACTTATGTGAACGGCTACGGCTGGGGCTGGGCCGCGACTGGTCCGCACCAGTGGCAGCCGATGCCAAAGATTGTCCGCCAGCCTGCCGGGTTCCAGGTACCTGTGGCCCCGGTAGTGGCCAGAGCAGCAACGCCGCAGCCGACCGTAGTCGTGAGCCGAACTCCCACCGCGGTAGCAAGACCGGCGGCGGGTTTCAACGGCATGTCCTCCAATGGCATGTCGCCGACAGGTGGCCCGAGGACCGCTGCAATGGGTTCTGCGACGCCCGGCCGGAGCGGCGCGGCCATGGGTAGCACGGGATCTGCAAGTATGGGCTCTCATAGCGGAGGCTTCGCAGGCGGTGCGCACACGGGTGGCGGCGGTGGAGGACATACCGGTAGTCCACGATAGTTTGATAGGAAGTTGCTAGAACTTGGAGCGCTCCAATGGGGCGCTCTTTCATTTTGCCTCCGGATTTTCGTCAGCGCGACTCACTTCACCAGGATTCCGGCGTAGCCCACCACAGAATCGCGATCGCCGGAGATGTCGCCGGAAGTCGCATACTTCACCAGTTCTGCGGAACTGGCGCCGAACACCTTCGTCGCCGCCAGCATCGCGATGGTCGGGCCGTATCCGCACATGGTGCTGTGCTCCCGCGTAACAACCTCGTGCAGCCCAGCGGGATCGAGGGCCAGGATACGTTCGATCGCTTTGCGATCCTTCTCACGGGTGATGACGTCGGACTCGTAATGATTCATGTCGCTCGACGCAATGAGCATGACCCGGTCCGGCACGTTCCCGAGTGTCTGCGCTAATGCCTCACCGAGCCCGTGCAGATATTCGTAGCGTCCTACTCCGATGGTGATCGGAACAAAACTGAATGGAGACGTGAGCACTTGCAGAAACGGCAGTTGCACCTCCAGTGCGTGCTCGTATTTCTGCGCTTGATAATCTTCACGAAGGTCAGGGAAGCGCAGCATCAGGGCGTCGGCGATTTCCTGGTCGATCTCCACTTCGCCGAGCGGCGTCTCCCAGCGACCCTGGGTCATGATCGAAAGCGGCTGGCCCTCCCCCGTGTGATTGGGACACAAAATGACGAAGCGCGAGGGCAACTGCAATTTTCCAAACACTGCGCCGGCCACGTGCCCCGAATACATGTAGCCGGCGTGAGGAACTACGCAGCCGAGGGCAGCAACTTTTTCGCCCACGTGCGCCGTGAATTGCAGAATTTCGCTCCGCAAACGATCCGGGTTCGCCGTGTAGAAGTGGCCAGCAACTGCCGGCGGACGAACGAAAGCCGCCATGGCGTAATCCTTTCTGGCTGCGCTCCGGGCAACAGGAAGCGAGACTCAGGATGCCAGCGGCTTGGCAAGCCGTTCCAACTCGCGGAACAGTTCTGCCGCCTTGTCCAGAGAGATCGCTTCGGCGCGCACGTCGCTGCGCAATCCCGCTCCCTTAAGCGCCGTGCGCAGCGCGTCTGCGGGATAGCTCGACTTCAGATTATTAACCAAAGTCTTGCGCTTTTGGGCAAATGAAAGCTTCAGGAAGCTGATGAATTCCCGCTCCGGTACGCGAAGCTGCGCCAGTTTCGGCTGCATGGTGAGGCGCAGCACTTCCGAATAAACTTTCGGCGGGGGAGCAAATGCGCCCGGCGGCACTACGAACAACTTATCAACCTTCGCGTAAAGCTGCGCGGTGGCGGAGAGCAATCCATATTCGCTGTTGCCTGGTTGAGCGAGCAACCGGTCCGCGACTTCCTTCTGCAACATCAGGATCACTTCGTCGAAACAACTATGAAAGCTGAACAGCCGCAGCAGAATGTCCGACGTAATGTAGTAAGGAATATTTCCGACCAGGCGCGCCGTCGTGGGCAGCGCGTGCGGTGAACGATCCACCAGCATTCCAGGACGCGGCCCCAACATGCTGGAGAAGTCCATGGTCAGAACATCGCCTTCGATGATCTCGACATTCTCGAGGCGGTTGTAGCGCATGCGTAATTGCGCGGCAAGCACGCGGTCGAGTTCAATGGCGATCAGATGTCCAGCGCGCGCCGCCAATTTATCGGTGAGCACACCTTTGCCCGGACCGATCTCCATGACGATCTTCTGGGAGATGTCGCCCAGTGCATCGACGATACGCTGCACAGCAGATACGTCGACCAGAAAATTCTGGCCGAGTTTCGGACGCTTTCCTGCGCGCGAACGCGGGCGCGGCGCCTTACTCGCGCCTGGTTCGACCACACTAGTGGCTGCTTCTTCGGCCGCAGCGTTGACCCGTTTTCCATTCGCCATTAGACTCACCTTTCGCGCCGTTCAGGCTGCCAGCGGTTGCTTTCGTCAGCGACGTTATTCTGACCGCCTGTTCCGGGCTCCCAGTTTCGCGGACGAAAGGGACACCCGTTCCATGCACATTGTTTTTGCGGCATCCGAGTGCGTCCCGTTTGCCAAGACGGGCGGACTCGCAGACGTAGTTGGTTCACTGCCTCCGGCTCTGGCACAACTCGGACACAAACTCACAGTGTATCTGCCGCTTTACAAACAGGTAAAACTTCCGCCCACCGCCCGCACGGTCATCCCCAGCCTGACCATACCATTCGATGACAAGTACCGCTTCTGCTCTGTCGTCGATGGCGGCGCCCACAACGGCGTTCAGTTCTATTTTATAGATTATCCACCTTACTTTGATCGTGACGCTCTGTACGGAACATCTTTAGGCGATTATCGCGACAATGGTGAACGGTTTGCCCTGTATTCACGGGCTGTAATCGAAGCGTCCAAAATTTTGGGTGTCCCCGATATTTTTCATTGCCATGATTGGCAAACAGCTCTCATTCCCATTCTGCTGCGAGAAGTTTACGACGACGATCCTGTGTTCCAGCGCGTTCCCAGTGTGTTCACCATCCACAACATGGGCTACCAGGGACTGTTTCCGCCCGATATTCTGCCGCTGATCATGTTGCCGTGGGATCTGTTCACGATTGGCAAGATGGAATTTTACGGCAAGGTGAACTTCCTGAAGGGCGCAATCGTGATCTCCGATTTCGTCACTACTGTCAGCAAAAAGTACAGTCAGGAGATTCAGACTGCCGATTTCGGCTTCGGGCTGGAAGGTGTCTTGAAAGCTCGGTCGGCCACCGTGGCCGGCATTCTGAATGGCGTCGATTACGACGAATGGAGTCCGGAAAAGGATACCTACATTGCGCGGAATTATTCTCCCGACGATCTCGATGGAAAATTCGCGGACAAGAAAGATCTGCTCACGCTGTACGGGATCAAGGAAACGAATCCGAAAGTTCCGGTGATCGGAATTGTCGGTCGATTTGCAGCGCAGAAGGGCTTCGATCTGATCGCGCAGGCGGCGGATCGTCTCGCGCGCGAAGAACTAGTCATAACGGTTTTGGGGACAGGGGATCGCGACTATGAAGACCTGTTCCGCCGTTTGACGAAGCAATATCCCCAGAAAATCGCCGTTAAGATCGCATACGACAATACCATTGCCCACAAGATCGAAGCGGGCGCAGATATGTTCCTGATGCCTTCACGCTACGAGCCATGCGGCATGAACCAGATCTACAGCCTGAAATACGGAACAGTGCCTATCGTGCGCGCTACCGGAGGTCTCGACGACACCATTGAGCAATGGGATCCTGTTACCAAGCGTGGCACCGGCTTTAAATTCCAGGAGTATGCGGGAGAAGCGCTGCTGGCGAGTGTCAGGCTGGCATTGCAGGCATTCAAAGATCCACCGAATTGGCAGACTCTGATGCGAAATGGCATGAAAAAAGATTTCTCCTGGATGGCGTCCGCTAAAGAGTACGTGCGCGTCTACGAGCGGGTGCGGCAGATCAAGGCGGCGGCAGCCTAGTCGCTCACCACGGCCGACGTCGTCCGAATCCCATGCTTTATCAGGAAACTGCGGAACTCTTCATCGAATGTACGGCTGCGGTGAAATTCCGTCTGCTCGCGCACATATTTGGTTACTGACTCCAGGTTGGATGCGCTCACGCTGAAAGCTCCATATCCTTGCTGCCAGGCGAAAAAGTGTCCAGCTTCATTGACCTGCTTCGCTGATTCCGCTTTGAAGGCACGTACCGCGACGGCCACTCCGATCTTCGGCGGCATGCACACCAGCAGATGAACGTGGTCTTCAGTTGCACCAATCTCGATCAGATCGATTCCGTATTGGATTGCGATTCCACGCAGCGCCTTGCGCAGTTCATTGTCAATGGCCGGCTTGATCAGCTTGCGGGACTCTCTCGTGCCGAATATCAGGTGCACATAATTGCGAGCGTAGGCGTGAGACATGCGCTGAGTTTGGCGGCTGGGGGAGGCTTTTGCGGTAATCGAGATCACAAAGCCCGGTGCGAATGCGCACACTTGACGGCTACCCGCTCCAGGCGAGCCGGCCGCGACTATGTCGTATATTTGCTGTTTTCGGGATCGAGATGCTCGAAACTTTCGATGACTGCAGCTACGCCGAAGCGGTTAGCCTGCTCAGTTTCCTCCACGCGCATCACACGCGCGCGGCAACGAACCCAGGTATCGTCGGCGGGCGTTACGCCAATCGGAATAGGGAAGACCAATTCGACTTCCGAGCCCACAGCTACGCGACTGCTCAAATAGACAAACACACTGCGC
>CAZBCQ010000040.1:20648-22440 GCA_964490255.1 uncultured Terriglobales bacterium
TTCGACTTCCGAGCCCACAGCTACGCGACTGCTCAAATAGACAAACACACTGCGCATCGTCGAGCCGACATCGCGCGTGTGGCCCGTCATCTCACCAGCGGTTAGCGATTTCGCGCGTACGGGAACCGTAGCGATCACTCGACGTTCGCGACGCTGTTCCTGCTTCGTCTTCATGGACATGCTGTTCCCCTACTGCCTGGCTCCTGAGAGGCTAGTTCTGCCACTTTATGCGAGAAGAAGCAATTCCGCAATCCTGAGCTGCTGATTGGTAACGGTCAGGCAGCTCTGGCCTTTTTCCGGAATAAGGCAAACACCGGAATTCCGGCGAGGATCACCAGCACTCCAGCAACAGAATTGTGCCAGTTCGCTATGAATGAGTAATAGAGAAGGATGGCGGAGGCCACGATGAACAATGCAGGAACCACCGGATAGCCCCAAGTTTTGTAAGGACGGGGCGTGTCAGGCTCTCGATAACGAAAGATGAATACTGCAGCCGTCCCCAGCATGTAAAAGAGCCATTCGGCGAATATCGTAAGCGAGAACAGTTGCTGGAACGTTCCCGCAAACAGCACCAGCACGATCGCCAGAAGTGCCTGAACTCCGAGCGCAACTGAAGGAGTATGGAAACGCGGCTGAACCTTAGCCAGGCTGTGGAAGAAGTAGCCGTCGCGCGCGAGAGCAAATGGAATGCGCGCACCGGTCATCGTGCTCCCATTCAACGTGACCAGCATCGAGAGTGCCATGCCTGCTGAGACAATGGCTGCACCGGCTGATCCCATCACCAGCAGCATGGCGTCGCTTGCAGGGCGCGGGGAGCCGGCGATGGCCGCGGGCGAAATCACATACTGCACGGCCGCATTCAGCAGCATGTAAAGCACCGCGACAATCGCTACGCCGAGGATGAGTGCGATGGGGACACTGCGTTGCGGTTCGCGGATCTCGGCCGAAACGGTTGTCACCAGGTTCCAGCCGTCGTAGGCCCACAACGCCGCGATCAATGCCGTCATGAATCCGGCGAAACCACCAGTTGCTGCCGAATACGATTCAGAGAAATGATGCCAACTGCCGCCCGCATACGAAAAACCAGCCACAGCGATGCCGACGATGATCACGACTTTGAGAGAAGTGAACAACAGCTGGAATTCGCCTGCGCGCTTTACGCCGATGTAGTTGAGGAAAGTAATGAAGAAGATCGCGGAGACGGCGACGAGCTGGCCGTACGTAATCGTGATGGGTCCGCGGACGAATACTTGCGGCAAGAACGCCAGTGGAGCAAACGTTCCCAGAATACGCACGAAGCCAGTGACGATGGTGGCAATCGAACCGGGCTTCGCGATGAGGAAGTAAGTCCAGCCGTAGAGGAATCCGCCGAGCGGACCGTACGCGTCGCGAATGTACACGTATTCGCCGCCGGCCTGCGGCTTCATCGCTCCCATCTCAGCGTAGCTGAGCGCGCCGAACCACGAGAGCAGACCGCCAACGATCCAGGCCAGGTAGACCAGTGCGGCGGAGCCGACAGCTTGCATCATCTCCGAAGGAACCAGGAAGATGCCGCTACCGATTACGGTCCCGACGACGACGGCAGCCGCGTGGCTGACCTTGAGGTCGCGCGCAAGTTCAGGTTGCGTGGTTTGGGTGATCACGGGTGAGCGTGCTCAGTAGCGATGGCTACGGGTTCCGCGCTGCTATGGTTCGGACGCAACAAAAGGCTTGCGACATAGCCAACCACGAAGGTCACGCAACTGCCGATCATGAACCACCAGGTGAATGGGATCGCACGAGGGAGGGCGAG
>CAZBCQ010000040.1:22540-28626 GCA_964490255.1 uncultured Terriglobales bacterium
ATCGAGCTGGACGAAAGCGAATTCAGGGCAGCGCTCAGGTTGGACATCGCCGCAGCAAGGATCGCCGCAATGAGAAGTCCGGAGATTCCATGCGGCATCTGCGTAACGATGAAGGTGGGAAAGATGCGGTCAGTCTTGCCGAAGGACGTAGCTGGCGGAAACAGATGATAGAAAGCGAAGAGCATCGCGCCGACCATCAGGAAGAGCAGGAAAAGGGCTGCGACGAAGATTCCGCTGGCAATTAGGGCAGCTTGCGATTGGCGCAGACCGCGTGCGGCCAGCAGTCGCTGCACAATGAGTTGATCTGTACCGTGTGTCGCGAAGGTCAAGAAGGCCCCGCCAATGAGTCCTGACCAGAACGTGTAGGTCGTGAAGAACGACCACGAGAAGTCGAAGACGCGGAACTTCCCTGAGGCCGACGCAAGAGAAGAGACTGTGCTCCAACCGCCCGGAACGGCGTGCAGGATCGTGAAAAAGCCGACCAGCGTGCCGCCGACGTAGATCGCGGTCTGCACGACGTCGGTCCAGATCACGGCAGTCATGCCACCTTCAAACGTGTATATCAACGTCAGCAGGGTGACGATGGCGATGGCCGCCAGATCGCGTCCGAAGTCGCTCATGCCGCTCAGCGCAGCTGATAGTGCAATGCCAACCACAATGGCGACCGCAAATACGCGAACGCCCTCAGCGGCCGCGCGGGTGACTAGGAAGAGACCAGCGGTAAGCGAGCGCAGACGCGGTCCGAAGCGTCGCTGGATGAGTTCATACGCCGTGAACAGATCGCCTTGAAAATAGTGCGGCAACAGCACGAAGCTGATGATGATACGTCCGACGATGTAGCCGATGACGAGTTGCAGGAAACCGAAGTTGGTGGCGAACGCCAGTCCGGGGACACTGATGATCGTTAGCGTGCTGGTTTCTGCGGCGACGATGGACAGCGAAATCGCCCACCACGGAATGTTGCGGTCGGCCAGGAAGTAATCGCGCAACGAGCGCTGGCGCTTCCGGAATCGCAGCCCAAACAAGGTGATCCCTGCGAGATAAACAATAATGATCAGCAGGTCGAGCGCATTCAGGCCCATCGATCTCCGGAGCGTTGCGAATCCAGCGGTTGAGCCGCAGAGTATCCGAATTGAAGGCGCAATGTCTACGTGCGGTGACGAAAGAAGTAACACTGGAAGCCAATGTCTGGCTGCATTCCTGTGGTAAAAAGAAGACCATTCACCGATTCGGGGAGTAACCTTAGCCATCGCGAGAGCACTGTGAGCGAGAAGACCGAGATTCCACAGCATGAAGGTGCAGTGCAGTCGCTGGCGAGCATGGTGCACAGCGCTTCCGAGCAAGACCTGTTGCAAGTAGCGTCTAGCCCTGAGTTGAATGAAGATCTGGCACGCGCTCTTTTCCAGCGTCGCGACCTCAGCGTTGAAGTCCTCTCAGCTCTGGCACAGAATCATGCTGCCTTGAAAATCCGCGCCGTACTCGTCGGATTGATCTCAAATCCGAAAACTCCGCGCCACATTTCCATTCCGCTAACACGCCATTTGTTCACCTTCGAGCTCATGCAGGTGGTACTACAACCGGGCGTTCCTGCCGATTTGAAGATGAAGGTCGAAGACGCGCTCATCAATCGCATGAGCACGATCTCGGCGGGCGAACGTATCACGCTGGCCAAGCGCGGTTCGACGCGCATCGCAGCCGGTTTGCTGACGGACACCGATCCTCGGATTATCGAGTCAGCGCTGAACAATCCGTATATGACGGAAGCTTTTGTCGCCAAGGCGCTAGTCTCGCCGGATTCAACTCCGATACTGTTTGAATTCATCTGGCGACATCCGAAGTGGTCGTTGCGAACGGATGTACGAATTGCGATGCTGCGGGCAGCAAAAACTCCGCCGCATATCGCGAGCGAAATCGTAAAGACGATGCCTGCTGTGCAGGCGAAGAATGCGCTTTCGAATTCGCGAATGAACGCGGCGTTAAAGGCGAAGCTGCTCGAGGAACTCAGCGAGCGTTCGAAGGCCCGCTAAGTTCCGCGGGATCCCTGTGAAAGTAAGAGTGAATTGCCTCTGCCTGTGACTTATTGACTACAGCCGACAGCGCCGCCGCATCAGCTTCCTTCACGGCTTTGACACTGCCGAAATGCTCCAGCAGACGGCGCCGCGTGATCAAGCCAATTCCTGGAATGTCGTCGAGTTCGTTGGTACGATCGCGCATCTCGCGACGCTTGCGATGGAACGTGATGGCGAAACGGTGCGCCTCGTCGCGGATCACTTGCACCAGATGCAACACGGGGTTGTGATGATCGAGGACGACGGGATCATTCTCCTGACCGTAAACGTAGATGATCTCTTCACGCTTGGCGATAGAAGCCAGCGGCTGGCTGGTGATCTGCAAAGCCTCCAGCGCCTGTGCAGCCGCGTGCAGCTGGCCGATGCCGCCGTCGATGAGAATCAAACTGGGCATCTTCAACTTGTCTTCGGTGACGCGCTTATAGCGCCGGGTGATCACTTCGCGCATGGACGCGAAGTCGTCGACGCCATCGACCGTGTTGATGATGAACTTGCGGTAGTCGCTCTTCTTCATCTGACCGTCTTCCCAGACGACCATCGAAGCAACGGTTTCCGCGCCCTGAATGTGCGAGATGTCGAAGCATTCGATTCGCTTCGGCGGTTCGGGCAATGTGAGCGCATCCTGTAGCGCCTGTGCGATCGCTTGCGCGTTCGGCTTCAACACGCGGAAGCGCTGATCATAGGACTGCTTGGCGTTGTTGCCGGCCAAGTCGAGCAATGAGCGTTTATCGCCTCGTTGCGGGATGAGAATCTCCACTTTGTGGCCTCGTATCTCGGTTAAGACTTCTTCGAGGACAGCGCGGTCTTCGAAATTGACCGGTAAATAGATATTGCGAGGCACGTACTTCTGGCCGAGATAGACCTGGTTCAGCAGGGTGGAGAAGAACTCGCCGGGGTCAAATCGACCGTCTACCAGCGACGGCAGCTTCTCCCAGAAGAACTCGCGGCGGTCGACGATCTTGCCGCCGCGTATGTGGAACAAGTTCACGGCGAGCATGCCGTTTTCGAAGTGATACCCAAACACGTCGGCATCATCGCCTTCGGCGGCTGCCATGCGCTGCTTCTCCTGTAGCTGCTCGACGGTGCTAATCAGATCGCGATACTTAGCTGCCAACTCATACTGCTCGGCGACCGCTGCAGAGGCCATGCGATCGCGCAATGATCGCGCCAGTTCGGTCTGCTTGCCTTCCAGGAACATGCGGACGTCATTTACTGCTTCTTTGTAGCGCTCCGGCGTGGTCAGATCCTTCACACATGGGCCGAGGCAACGTCCGATGTAGAACTGCAAACACGGGCGCGAGTGATAGCGGTTCAGGTCGATGTTGCACGATGGAACCAGGAAGTGGCGGTGAATCAGGTCGGTGATGCGGTAGGCCAAGTTGGCAGGGAAGTACGGGCCGTAGTACTCGCTGCCATCTTTCTTCAATCGCCGCGTGACGTAGACACGCGGGAAGCGCTCGCCGAGCGTGAGCTTGATATAAGGATATGTTTTGTCGTCGCGCAGAAGAATGTTGTAGCGCGGCTTCTTCTGCTTGATGAGATTGTTCTCGAGCGCCAGCGCTTCCTTGTTGTTGTCGACCACGATGTAATCGAGGTCGACGGCCTCGCGCATGAGCGTGCCCGTCTTCGCGTCGGCCTGGGCCTCGTCGGAGAAATAGTTGCGGACGCGGGCGCGCAGATTCTGGGCCTTGCCTACATAGATCACCTCGCCTTCGGCGTTCTTGTAGAGGTACACGCCGGGCGCGGTGGGAAGGGTCCGAATTTTTGCAAACAGGTCCATTTTGCTGCGTGCGCGTTCTGGCACTCCAGGCGGAGTTGATGTTCAATCGTTCGCTATCCAGTATTGTCGATGATCGAGGAACTGGTGGGAAGAGTGCCGGAGAACCGCGACTGCTCTATTTTACCGTGACTGCTGGCTGGGCTGCCAAGCTGGCGTTGGTGAATCCTTGGGAGCGCTAAGCAGCGCTCTCCAAGGAAAGTGGCTTAATTACTGAGGCTTGGCTGTGGCCAAATGCTTGCGAGAACGCCGCAATTCGCTCGACAGCAGGAGAGCTTCGGCAACGTCTTTCATTGGGATGCGGCGGTTGCGGGCTTCTTTCTGGAGCATCCCGTACGCTTCTTCTTCGCTGATATCGAGTTCGGTTTGCAGAATGCCTTTGGCGCGTTCCACGACTTTCCGCGATTCCAGCTTGTCGGAGAGCTCGTTGACTTCTTCCTCCAGGCGAGCCATTTCGATGGCAGCCCCGACGAGATGGCCGATCGTGGAAATCGCCTTGATTTCGCGATGGGAAAACGGATACGGATCCTTGTGCTGGACGTTGATGACAGCCACCAGTCGAGCGCGAGAGATCACCGGGATTGAGAGGAACGACTCATAGGTGTCTTCTGCTAATTCGGCAAACGGGCGAAATCGCGCATCCTGGGGAGCGTTGCTTTCCAAGACAACTGGTTCGCGATGTTCCGCGACCCAACCTGTAATGCCCTGACCGAGATGAATCGTGAGGCGGTCCAGTACCTCGGGATGCGAATTTTTCGAGGCACGTAAAACGAGTTCCTCTTGCTCGAGTACGTAGATGAAGCAGGAATCACAACTTACAAAGTCGGATACAAATTCGACAATCTCGTTCAGGACTTCATGCAGCGGGTCGGCGGCGGCAATACGGGTTCCGACATCATGGAGAAAATCAAGCGCGGGACTTATCGGTTCCATAGTTCAATCTTAATGACCAGTCAGCTTGTTTCGGATTGATAGTGTTTATGGTTGCGATTGCGATTTGTTATCAGCTTTTCATCTGCCCTTAAGGACTTTATGTTGGGGACGCAGCACCGGGAATGCGGCGTCCCCGCGCAGGACGAACTGCAAATTAATGGGAACCTGTAGCGGAACCCACCTGCGGCGAAAGGCGAGCAAGAGTTGTGTTCGAGGACGCGGCGCCGAAGTACAGCGCCAGGCCGGACTCATTGAAGCAAACAGATGTGACGTCCCAAGCCTCTCCGTTACGGACGAGGCTGACGGAACTGCTCTTGCAGGAACTGGAGTATTCGGCAACCGTCGGAACCGCGATTATGGAAGGTCCGTTGCGATCCTGGGAACTGACAATCGCGCGTGGAATTGGGCCGTCGTAGACAGAAACCAAGTAGGTACCAGCGGGAAGCATGGTTTTCTCCCAGCGAACCTCGTGAGTTAACGTGAACTTAACGCGTGCATCCTGCGCATTGGCAGTGAAGGCGGTTGCGAGCACGACGAGAAGCGCAAGGCCAAGTTTCTTTACAGACGTCATTTTCATCTCCAATCGAAAGGCGAATACCGGGCGAGGGCAGTGCGCACGAGATCACAGGATCTTCAGCAACAACTGCGATGTCTGATATTGGTTTCGTCCGCAGTCTTTGTGGCTGAACCGTTGCTCGACGAGGAGAACGTCAGCTACTTCACACCGCCTGCGGAACCGTGGAACGTCTAGCGAATGTCTGTCGCCAAACGAGGCGGTTACAGATCAGCTTGGATTGGAAGTGAATGCGCAACCAGGAGCATTCACCGAGATCAGCGTACGAAGAGATCGCGTTTCGCGCAAATCAGAAATTGTTATCGCGCACATTGCGCATTTAAGAATTCTTAACACTGTTGGACATGTACCGCGGTAAATCGAGGCATGGCGGTCACTAGTCGTGAGGCGATATATGAAGAAATTGGGACCGGGGTAGTAGGTAACGGTAATTCAAGACACTTGCGATCGTACGCCAAAACACTGCGATAATTCTTTCGTCCCAATACCCACTCAAGCCAAAAGAGGGCTTGAATGGGCCACCAGGGTTTGGCAAGAGAACCCTCCTGAAATGCATAGATGTTTCGCTGCGCTCAACATGACTTCGGCAGCGGGATGCTGTGTAGATAGGCTTCGGCAGCTCACCGTCCCAGAGACAGTAAGCGAAGACACATTTGTGTAGCTGGACGCGCTGGCTCTGATGTTCGGCGCGAACGCTGTACCGAAAGTCTTAGCTCTATGTCCTACCCCCATT
>CAZBCQ010000041.1:0-16401 GCA_964490255.1 uncultured Terriglobales bacterium
CATCCGCATCAGACTACTAAAGGCATGTTCGCGAGGAGGAGAGAGGTGAAGAGACAACTTGGTGGACGTCGCGTCGCCGTTCTTGCGGGGGATGGTGTTGAGAAAGTCGAAGTTAGCGTCCCGGTAAGTGCGTTGAAAGCGGCTGGCGCAAAGGTCGATATCGTATCGCTTCGGCGCGGCGCGATTCGCAGCGTCAATCTGCACGAACCTGCAAGCCGTTTTCAGGTCTCGAAGCTCATCAGAGAAGCCGATCCAGCCGATTATGATGGCTTGCTGATTCCGGGTGGTTTCATTAATCCCGACCTGCTGCGGCAATCCGCCGAGGCTCGCGAGTTTGTACGAACCTTCGACAGCATGGGAAAACCAATTGCCAGTTTGTGCCACGGACCTTGGTTGCTGGCCTCCGCCGGACTTTTGGACGGCAGAGTTCTCACCAGTTGGCCCGGCATCCGCGACGACGTTGTTAATGCCGGAGGAGTCTGGTTGGACCAGAAAGTCGTCGAAGACGGCAATCTCGTTACGAGCCGCGGTCCACAAGATCTGGTGCCGTTCGTCCGCGCTATCACGAAGCATTTTGGCTGGCGCTCCAATGCGGCAGCGAGCTCGAGCTGTTCAATCATCTCCACAGCGGGATCAGCCCCCAAAGGTGGTCGTAGACGCGATGAAGTGGCTCCCGAAGCAGTCCACTAGAACCGCCGTGATTGTGGGTGCCATCGCAGCAGCTTTGATTGCAGCTACTCGTAAAGGAGGCTTTGGCAGCTTGCAGCGACGGGCGCATCGAGCCGCTGCCTAGCAATCAGTCGGACGCTCGGCGTCAGGCAATCCGTTTCTCCTCGGCCCGCTCGAACCTCCATTGCCTGTCGTAATCGCACTAGCGCAGCCGTTTGATCGACCGCCAAGCATCCAAAACCGTGATGTTGCAGGGGTCCGAAGAGGTAAGCGCCTACACCTGCTTGCCTCTGATAGGCTGCAAATCAAGAGTGAGCTATGCGTGTCTTGGTGGTTGACGACCACGAACTGATCAGATGTGGCCTCCGTGAACTAATTTCTAAAGAACCCAACTATGAGATTTGCGGCGAAGCAGTGGATGGCCGAGACGCCATCCAAAAGGCCAGCGAACTAAAGCCCGACATCATTCTGATGGATATCAGCATGCCGAACCTCGGTGGGCTCGAAGCCACTCGCGAGATTCGGCGTCTTCATCCGCAGACACATGTAGTGATCGTCACGCAACATGAGGGTCAAGAAATGTTGCGCTTGGCCTTCAATGCCGGCGCATCCGGCTATGTCGTAAAGTCTTCCCTGTCCGGCGCCCTCTCTACCGTCCTAGAAAATCTCAATAGCCGTGAGCCGTTCGCAAATAATGCCGTGCTTGGGGCAAGAAAGGCAAGTATGGACTCCCAGGAAATCCTTCAGCGCAGCGATGCATTCGAACACGCATTGCGTGAAAGCGAGTTCGCGGGATACATCGGCTCCTGTGTAGACGTAAGTGGCCAGAAAGCGGCTGAGCAGTTGTTGCGCGAAAGCGAGGAACTGGCTCGCCGCGACGAAGCAGCTCTGCGAGTCACTGCGGCACAGTTGCAACTTGTGACCGAGGCAATGGGAATAGCGGTTTTCAGCTGCAACCGTGATCTCCGCTACGCATCGGTTAACCCACGGTATGCCGAATGGCTGGGGAAGCCAGCTGATCAAATTCTTGGCCGGCCAATGGTTGAGGTGCTCGGGGAGGAAGCATTTGAGACTCTCAGGGCTCATTTCGACCAGGTGCTGAGCGGCAAGCCGGTTATCTATGAGCAGCAGCGGAATTATCCAGGGATCGGCCGCGTGTGGATTTCTGCTGCTTGCAAACCAACATTTGATTCAGAGGGTCGTCTCGATAGTTGGGTGGTGGCGCTCACGGACATCAGCGGGCGAAAGCGCAAGCAGTCCGCTGCCGTCCAACAAGCACGGCTGCTGGATTTAAGTTTTGATTCAGTGTTCGTTCGAGATTCGGAAAACCGTATCACGTACTGGAATAAAGGCGCGGAGGAAATCTACGGTTGGACAAGGGAGGAAGCTATCGGACAAGTGCCTTACGCACTCCTCCAGACAGAGTTCCCGGAATCTTTAGAGTCAATTACGGAGCAGTTACGTCACGGAAAGCATTGGGAGGGTGAACTACTCCACACTCGTAAGAACGGCGGACGCGTGGCTGTACTCTCACGATGGCTACTGACTCGCGACGAGGCGGATGGTTCAGAGTCCGTAATGGAGATCACTATTGATATCTCGGATCGAAAGCGGGCCGAAGAGCAACTGCGGAATCTGGTTCAAACGCTGGAAGAACGAGTCGTGGAACGGACGATTGATTTGCAGGACGCCCACGAGAACCTTCGACTGGTAAACAACGACATGATGAGCGCACAGGAAGAGGAGCGCCGCCGGCTGGCTCTCGAACTCCACGACGGTGCGGGTCAATTGCTGGCCGCCCTAAAATGGAAACTGGATCCGCTCCTGAAAGAAATCGTAGGAGAGGGGCCAGACTTGCGGAAGCTTGCGAGGGAGTCTCTTCAGCTGCTGGACGAACTCTCGCGTGAGATTCGTACCGTCTCCCATCTGCTTCATCCTGCAATGTTGGACGAAGCCGGTCTCGCTTCTGCTTTGCGGCTGTATGTCGAAGGGCTGGAGGGGAGAAGCGGACTGACTGTGGATCTGGAGATAGACCCAGAATTAGAGAGAATGCCGCGAGAAATAGAGGCAACCGTCTTCCGCATCGTGCAGGAATCGCTGACAAACATTCATCGACACGCAAGAACCAATTACGCAAAAGTAGCAGTCAGTCAGAAGTCGAAACAGGTCAAGATTCAAATCCAAGACGAAGGCACTGGCATACCAGGCTTCAAATCTCTTGACCAGCCTAACGTGAAGCTGGGGGTAGGAATACGCGGAATGCGGGAAAGGGTTCGCTGGCTGAAAGGTACTTTTGACATCGAAACAGGTGTAGGTGGTACGACAGTAACAGCCGTCGTTCCCATGGATTGCTCAAATGACCTTGCGACTTTCGGTTCAGACGCAGCCTAGCGTCGAACTGGAGAGCATTGTATGAACGAATCAGCACGCAAGTCTTCGGACGATGAACATGTGTTCGCAGCCGGCGAGCGTTGTGATGTGTCGAAGCGGTTGTTGACGGCTTTTTCCCGGAGTTCCGCGATCGGTTTCGCTGTTCTCGACAAGCAGCTGCGATATCAAGCCGTGAACAATTGTCTGGCGAACATCAACGGCTTACCGGCCCAAGCGCACCTGGGCGTCACGGTCCGCGAGATTTTCGGGGAGCTGTCCGAAATAGCAAAGCCTAGCTACCATCGCGCATTGGCCCGCGGTGAATCCTCACAATTTGAGGTTGCGAATGCTCTGCTGCCCACCAGAACGATATCTCGTTACTGGGGACTGAACACCAATTTTCCAATCAGAGATCGCGCTGGAGCGGTCAACGAAATAGGCATCTTAGTTATAGAAGTAACCCAACAACGAAGATTGGAGCTGTTCCTTCGCAGACTCACTGCCGGATTGGCTCACCGACGAACATCGGAGACATTTTGGCTTTTACGCGACATACAACATTCGATCGCCCAATACCATACGGCACTGGCGCTGAGCTTAGATGTTTTGGGAATCGGCGTAGACGTTCGGATTCGACGCCCAGCAACAAGTACTGAGCTATTGACCCAGTCCGTTGAAGTTTTGGATCAGCGCATACTGGACATGGATACGTTAGTGTCAACTGTCGCCAACTGCTTCCCCAACGCTTCCCAACTGACTCATAGCTAGATCGCGACCGAGCGTAGTTCGGCCATAAGCGATCAGTCGGATTGCCCACTCTCGCCGCAGATTCCTCCACCCTGAGCCAAAGATAACCTCTATTCGGAGGCGAAGCACACAAGCGATCAGGTCTGTTGGGCTTGGAATTATCACTTTTGTCTGCGGCTTCCATCCGCCATCTCGCCGATGACAGCGTACATCTTGCGGACGACAACGACTTATTGCAGCTAAACATCCCATGACTAGATGGAGCTGCATGACCGCGCATATAACCGACTCCAGCGCCAAATTACGCGAATCGCTGCGTATTGGGACAATCTCAGCTTTTACTCGCAATTGGGTAAGCAGCAGATGCAAAAGGCTGCCTAGTTTTCGTACTGACGGGTCTGACGCCTGCGATGGCTGTCGTGCCCTCGCAACTGATATTTGTGGTGCCAAATGCCTACCAAAGTAGAAGCTCTCGATGCAACCGTTCAAAAAACAATCAACTTGCTGGACGATATCTGTGCTGAGTTCGGCTGGCCTGAAGAACGTCGCTTCCAAGCCTACTCGGCATTGCGATCCGTCTTACATCCCATACGGGATCGGCTGACCACGACGGAGTCTGCGAATTTCGCAGCACAATTACCAATGCTCGTTCGAGGTTTTTATTACGAAGGGTGGAAGCCGGAGAGCGTCCCCAAGAAATTTCATCGCGAAGAATTCCTGGATGAAGTGCAACGACATTTCCAACGATCCATCGACGGAGGAGCCGCCGAGTTAGTGGACGGAATTGTTCGCGTTCTCAGCAGGCACATTGAGCCAGGCATCATCGAAAAAATAAGGCACGAGTTCCCTGCTGATTTGCGCTCTTTATTCGACCGGGCTGCCTGAAGTCCTCAGACAGACTAGCAATAGTCTTTGAGAGATACCGCGTCTGCTTTCCACGGAGTAGAACATGACGAAGAAGAAAGACATCAGCGCCGAGTCAGGCAGAAAACCTGGCACCCATCCCACCGGTCCACGGAAAGAGAGTGTGAAACGTCAAGGCGAGCCGCATTCCCGGGGTAGCAAATCGAGTAAACAACGGTCAGGATCTGCCAGGTAGTTATAAGAGGAAGACGTGTTTCCGATGATGTTCGCGACCTTTGCCACATTCGGAATACTCAAAGCGGCACCTCGCAGAATTCTCCCCGAGCGCTTTATACCAATGCTAATTGCGGTTGTGCTTTTCTGCGCACTGCCTGCGCGAACACAGCAGCTGAAATGTCCTCCAGCGCTGACGGGTATGGTGATGCAACGCGGTCAGATTTTCCCGCTGCCGGGTGCGGTGTTCACGCTGCAAGACCTTAGCGCGACTATGCACCAGCGGGGAAAGGCGGTCCCTTACTGCCTGGTGTTTTTCACGGACATACGCGGCGGAAAGGCATCCATCAGCACGGAGAGCCTGTCGAAGTTGGCGTCAGAGAAGGTGCAGGAGGAGTCTCAAACGGAGGTGAAGGATCTGCAGATCGGAGTACAGGGTAATTCACTTTGGCTGAAGGGCAAAGTGCATGAGGTCATCGACATCGATTTTGAAGTGGATGGCCCGCTGTCCACGGACGGACGAGTGATGATTTTCCATGCCAACCACATCAAGGTAAAAGGCATTCAGGTCAAAGATCTGCTCAACGCACTTGGTGTCCACCTCAGCTCACTGGTTTACTCCCAAGAGGAAAAGGGCGTCGAGGCAAAGGGCGACAGTCTCATCTTTGACCCGTGGAAGATCGCATATCTCCGCGCAAGAATCGCCAGCGTACAACTCGCACCAAACGCCCTGACAGTGAACTTCGGAGCTGCAACAGCTTCCCAACAGAAACGCTGAACGCAATTGGATGGGAACCAATGCGCGCCGCCTCCGGGGCTGCGGTTCTATGCGGCTTTTGTTAACGCTGTGTTCCGGAGTCTTAGCAGCAATTACATCGAGCTTCTCTATCGCTGGCTTGGCCATGAGCAGGTCTGGAGCCTTCTCCATTAGAGCGAGAGCAACTTTTCCAGGCAGATGCGCCTCCCGGCCTGCGTCGTCGGGAAATGCATTGAAAATCCCAAACGTGGTTGGCCCCATCCGAACTGCGAACCAGGCGATAGTGGCTGGTTCATCCTCCACCATGTCGCGCCCGCCACGCAAGAATGTTTCGACTTCATCTCCCTTTCCCGGCTTTGCTTCGAGTCGTACAAACAATGCAGTTCTAATCACAGAAAACCCTCATTCTCAGCAGTATTCACAACCGATGCACGTCCGGGCCGACGGTTGCCACGGCCCGCAAGGTGATAGCCACTAGCGGGCAAGGCGGTGGTGCGTTGTGCATCGAGTGTAGAGAGGGTAGATCGCACGTCGCGCTATTCCTTCAACCTTCCAGCTATCATTGCTTTCAGGTGAGCAAACACCGAGAGGCTGCCGGATTTGAGTTGCTTCTTCAACTGCGTAATCTGATCACCTAAGTCATCGAACGCGTGGGCCCGCTCGAGGTATCCAAGGTCTTTTGCGCGCTGTATTTGTTGTTCAGCCTTCTCCAGAAGGTTCAATGCTTCCTGCTTGTTATGCTGCTGTGCAACTTCAGCTTCGCGGATTGCCTCACGCGCCATAATCAAAGGGATTGGGACTACGCGATTCGATGGCACGACGCTGGCAAGAGCGCTGCGCAGCAGTGCGGTGCTCTCGCTGTTCTGCCCTTTATTCATGAGTTGAACGGCCTTGTTCAGTGAGTCAGCAAAGGTCCGGAGTTGAAGATTTGGCGTTTGCACGCGAATCTCACTGGCAAGTTGCTGAAGCACTTCTCGCGCTTCCGAATACATCCGTTTGGCCATTGCGAGCGCAGCCTGATCCGCGAGATCGAGAACCCGTTCACGATCGGCCGGCGCAACGTCCACAACACTCACCTCCAGGCCAACCGGGACCGAAACTCTGGCCGGATCGCGAGCCAGCTCATATCTGATTTTTTCTAAGGCTTGCTGAAGCAAGCGACGAGCGTCCGAGATCCGGTTCTGTTCTATCGCTCGAACCGCGTTCCATGTGTCATCCAGACTCGCCATCGCGTCATGATCGAGTAGCTTTTCCGCTGTCTGCTCAATATCGCGTCGCTCCCGTTCGACTTCCTCCCGATTACCGGCAGCGAGCGTGTCCGAATAAGTGGGAGCAGCTACGCCAAGCTTCGCCTCGCGTTCCATATGGAGGTCGGATGCGAGGGACAGGCTCACCGCGAGTGGCATGCCATACGACAAACGCAGTACACGCACGTCCCATCGCTGTTGTATAGCTGCTTAGGTATGGTCTCTACACCCGTCTTCCCTCTTGCGAAGGATTGTTCGAGCTTTCTCGGCTTTCTAGTATTAGACACTCGACATCAAGAGCACTGAGGTTCCCGCATGGCGAAGATTATTGGCATCGATCTGGGCACGACCAACTCCGTTGTATCTGTCATCGAAGGCGGAGAACCCAAGGTAATCCCGAACGAAGAAGGAAGTCGCACCACGCCATCGGTTGTGGCGTTCACAAAGACGGGAGAGCGGCTCGTCGGGCAGGTGGCCAAACGCCAGGCGATTACCAATCCTGAGAACACCATCTACTCCATTAAGCGTTTCATGGGTCGGCGCTATGACGAAGTAGCTGAAGAATTGAAGATGGTGCCCTACAAGGTGGTTGCTGATGGCGACCACGTGGCAATCGTGGCGCAGGGCAAGAAGTATTCGCCTCCAGAGATCTCCGCCATGATCCTTCAGAAATTGAAGAAGGCGGCCGAGGATTACCTGGGAGAAAGTGTCACCGATGCAGTCATTACAGTGCCGGCCTATTTCAACGACGCGCAACGCCAGGCCACCAAGGACGCTGGACGAATTGCCGGGCTGGACGTCAAGCGCATCATCAATGAGCCGACTGCGGCCGCGCTCGCCTACGGACTCGATAAAAAGAAGAACGAGACGATTGCGGTTTACGACTTCGGCGGCGGCACGTTCGACATATCCATCCTCGAAGTCGGCGAAGGTGTGATCGAGGTGCGCGCAACGAACGGCGATACGCACCTGGGCGGCGATAACATCGACCAACGCATTGTTGACTGGCTCATTGACGAGTTCAGAAAAGATGAAGGGCTTGATCTTCGCGGCAAAGGAAATGAAATGGCATTGCAGCGTTTACGCGACGCCGCAGAGCGCGCCAAAATCGAGCTTTCCAGCGTGATGGAAACGGAGATCAACCTTCCTTTCATTACCGCCGATGCGAACGGTCCCAAACATCTGCTGAAAAGACTCACTCGCGCCAAGCTTGAGTCCATGGTCGACGACCTGATTCAGAGATCGGTTAATCCTTGCAAACAGTGCATGAAAGACGCAGAGGTCGACTCCAGCAAGATCAATGAAGTGGTGCTCGTTGGCGGCCAAACGCGCATGCCTCGCATTCAGAATCTGGTTAAGGAGTTGTTCGGGAAAGAAGGCAACAAGAGCGTCAATCCGGATGAAGTAGTCGCAGTCGGTGCCGCAATTCAGGGTGGTGTTCTGCAAGGTGATGTAAAGGATCTGTTACTGCTGGATGTGACTCCACTCACGCTTGCGATTGAAACGCAAGGCGGCGTTGCCACTCCGATGATCGCTCGCAACACCACGATTCCCACTCGAAAAAGTGAGACATTCTCGACTGCGTCGGATAATCAAACATCGGTCGAGGTTCACGTTCTCCAGGGTGAGCGTCCAATGGCGTCGCAGAACCGCACTCTGGGAAAATTTCACCTTACCGGAATTCCGCCTGCTCCGCGCGGAGTGCCGCAAATCGACGTGACGTTCGATATCGACGCGAACGGAATTCTGAATGTAGCCGCGAAGGACAACGCGACAGGCAAGGACCAGCGAATACAGATCACCTCTTCTTCTGGCTTAAGCAAGGAAGACGTTGATCGCATGGCAAGGGAGGCGGAAGCGCACGCTGCAGAAGACCGTGAGAGACGCGAAGAGATCGAAGCCAAAAACCAACTCGATGCCACAATTTATCAGCTGGAAAGAATGCTCAGGGAGCAAGGCGACAAGATCTCACCGGCGGATCGTGGCGAGCTTGAAAACACCGTTGGGGATGCGCGCAGAGCACTCGACTCCAATGACAAACGCACAATGGATCAGGCGCGGGAACGCCTGACGCAGGTCTCGCATCGAGTCGCGGAGCAAATGTATAGGGCTACACAACCGCAGGGAGCACCGACCGGCTCGAGCGCCGGAGCTGGCCCTGGACCTGGTGGTCGTGCCCCCGCCGGGGACGGCCAAGCCCGGCAAGATCAGGGAGTTGTGGATGCTGAGTACGTCGATGTGGACGAACGAAAGTCAGCATAGTCGGCACAGAAAACGCCTCTCGAGAACGTCTATGCGTCACGGTCATGTGCGTGTAGATTTGGCCTGGTGCAAGCCTGATGGGCCCGCTCAAGGGCTCCGGGAAACTCGCTTTTGCTCAGGAGATATATTCGCCGATGCGAACTCCGACTTCATCGATGTGGAGAAGCAGATCGTTCGGATCCTGATAGACGCGGTACGCGCCAGCCTTCTCTAGTTCGTCTTCGCCATAGCCGCCCGAGAGCAGCCCTATGCCGAGAGCTCTGGCCCGCTGGGCAGCCAGCAGATCCCACACACTGTCTCCGACCACGACCGAATTCTGGATATCCACCTTCAGGTGCTCTGCCGCCGCGATAAACAGATCCGGATCAGGCTTTGCATGCTTAACCTGGTCTCGGGTAATGATGGGAAACTCGCCATTGATTTCGAGAACTTGAATGGTTTTTCGAGCGAAATCATTTCTTCCGCTGGTCGCGATCGCCCACGGAACTCCAAATTGCGTCAGAGAATTGAGCAACTTTGTCGCGCCGGGTAGCGGACGTACCTGCGATACAACTTTGGAGTAAGCCTCGGCGTGAAGCTGCTGAAGTCTTTCAGCCAGTTCCGAAGACACTTCTCTTCCTGTTTCCCGGAGCAATGCATTAGCGAAAAGCCCGCCGCTCATTCCGATGCGGCGGTGAATGCGCCACACTGCCAGTTCAATGCCGCAACGTTCGAGCGCTTCTCGCCAGGACAGCACGTGCTGATAGACGCTGTCTACCAGCGTGCCGTCCAGGTCGAAAAGCAGCGCCGGAGCGCTCCGGTTCGTATGCACGTTCGAGCACCACGTCGGATCACGTTAACTGCCGGTGCCGACTGATTCGTGTTTAGGCCGCTTTCTCCTTGGGGCTGCTTGAGGAGGACTGCTGCTGCCCAGAACTCTGACTCTGTGTGCCTTGCCCCTGAGTTGATTGTGATGAACCGCTGGCCCGAATGGGTATCTGCCTCACACCGCTGCTTTGATCCTGCGCCACCGGAATGGTGATACGCAGGACACCGTTGTCGAACTCTGCTGTCGCGTTATCAGTATCGGCGCCATCGGGCAAAGCGATCGCACGATAGAAGCGGCCGTACTGGCGTTCCGTGCGGCGGACTCCCTTATCGTCCTGATCGCGCTCGACCTCACGCTCGCCTTGAACAATTAGCATGTCGTCGGTGATGTCGACTTCAACGTCCTCGTCGTCCAAGCCAGGCAATTCGACGGAGACCACAAGGTTATTGTCGCGAGCCTCGAGCTCGATCGGTGGCACCCACACTGCAGCCGTGCTGCTGTCGGTGTCTCGCGTGGAGCTGCCTCCTGCGCTCGAAAACACCCGGTTGATATCTTGTTGCATTCTTCGGATCACTGAGAATGGATTATCTCCAAACAGGCTGAATGGATCGAGCAACAGAGAAGGAACTGACGGTACGCCGCTCTGGCTGCTCTGGCCGCTCTGGCGGGACATGCCTGTCTGTTGTCCTCGCTGTCTGTCGCGTTGAGAAGAAGAAGTGGATAACTGTGTGTCGCGTGCTGACATTAATTACCTCCCTGTGGTTTGTTGTGAAATTCACGGAGGGCACTGCCACTGTGTCTAGAGTGCCCCATCATTGGAACTCTTGGGCGAGGCGAGTTTCCGATCCCTTCGCGCTTATCTGCTGTCCGCCGTGAAACCGCGAGCATGATTGCCGACAACCCTCGTAGAAGCAGGGAAACTCCAACTGCAACTCCGAGGAACCATGGCAGCAGCCACAACCACCCTGCCCAAAGGACGGCCGCAAACCCCAAGGTCACAGCGGAATCGAGGATGACCCAGTCGCGATTCGCCAACTGGAGCCGTACCGCAGCGACAATCCGAAATAGCCCGACAACTGTGAAGAAGGACGCAAACTGCCACATCCACGGAAGCGCCCCGGCTGATGGATGTGCGGCCATTAGCAGTGCGACGGGAACCGCGGCAATCGCCGGTACCAGGTCTACAAAGAATCGATCTGTCCTGCGCACATGAAACGCATGAACGGCTTCAATCAGGCCACCGGTAACGAGCAACCATGCAACAGGAACTGCGGAGACCGCCGCACTTGTGCGAGCAGTGATAAGAGCGGCAGTGCCGAGCAGGATGAACGCCGCACCCAATTGGACAGACCACATCGCGTGTCTAGGCAGCCTGAGTCCTTCCCGCGAAGTGTCCGAACTGTCACTATCGTGATTGGAAGTTCTCCGCGGATCAATCACCTGCTATCCCTCGATGTGTCGGCTGGTGCTTAGGTGGAGGTGTCGAGTTAAGGCCTTCCCGTGGTATGTATCGCATACGTGTCCCATCGTGATGCTAGCGACGCAACTACTGGCGATCAATTCGTCAGGGGAATGAAGGCGAGTCTAGAAAGGCTAGCTAAGAGAGAATGGGCGACCCGGATGGCTAAGCCCTACGACCAAAGTAGTATTTTGTTCGGCCTGTGTGAATACTGCAGGATTGGCGAACTCCTGAGAATCTTTCGATTGAGTGCGCCTCGCGAGAGCACCTTGTTTTCTACGCATGAAAATCGAGGGCACGTATATTTCAACAGACTAAAAGACACATCCAAGACAAATAACAAATAACGGTACGCAGCGTTTGCTGCGACAGTGAGGAAGAACATGCCATCGCGTCGCACTAATTCCTCCCTAGACAATGGCGTTTGGCAGGAAGGTTCGCTAGTCAAGTTCGCTCAAGACAGGGCGTTGAAATCACAACGATTCGACCAGACACTTCGATCGCACAATTCACCAGGAAACGGCCATGATCCGAGGCTTACGTCACGGGATAATGTTGCGAATCAGACCTCTGAAACGGACTCCATATCGATTTTGATCGCCGATGATCATCCTCTTGTAAGAGAAGGCTTGTCCGCTCTTATCAACCGCAGATCGAATATGCACGTCGTCGCACAAGCGAGCGATGGGGGAGAGGCCGTAGAACTCTTCTTCTCCACGCAGCCTGATGTAGCCCTGCTTGATCTTCGCATGCCGGTAATGGACGGCATACAGACGGTGCTCTCGATTTGCGAACGTCAACCGGGGGCCAAAATTGGTATCGTGACGGCGTTCCAATGCGAAGAGGACATTTATCGTGTCTTGCGTGCAGGGGCTCACGGATACCTGATAAAAGGCGCGGCAGTTGACGAGATCGTTCAGTGCATCGAGGCCGTCCATAAGGGTCAGACGTGGATACCGCCCTGGGTCGGAGCGAAGCTAGCGAAGCGAGTTGGCAATCGCGAATTGACGATTCGTGAAATGGAAGTGTTGGGGGCAGTGGCTTCCGGCAAGAGCAACAAGGAGATCGGTGTCGCGTTTGACATCAGCGAAGCCACGGTCAAGGTTCACGTCACGCACATCCTTGAAAAGCTCGACGTGGCCGGCAGAACAGAAGCAATCAATGTAGCCGTAAAGCGTGGTCTCGTGCGGATGGATGAGAGCATCGCGGCATAGCCGCTTCCGGGGCTGTCATGCGGCACGACTGCTGGGACTTGAATTGCGCGCAACCAGGACCGTAGCAGGTCTCAGCAGTCGGTCATGCAGTCTATAGCCGCGCTGTAATTCCGCCAACACCTGATTCTCTGGCGCGGTGTCGGTCTCAACCATTTCGATGGCTTCGTGAAGGTTCGGATCGAACATCTCTCCCTTCGCGGCGATCGGAACGACGCCGAGCGCTTTCAATCGGTCCGTCAATTGTTTACGAATCAGATCCACTCCAGAGCGAAACTCTTCCAGGTTCTGTACTGGCGCCTGTATAGCCCAATCCAGGCTATCCACAATTGGCAAGATCGATCGCAGCGCATCCGTCAGCGCGAAATCGCGGAAGTCCTGCTGTTCTCTGTTTAGTCGCTTGCGCGCGTTGTCAAACTCCGCCTGAGTGCGCGCAAGCCTGTCTAGCAAAGCATCACGCTCAGATCGAATCTGCTCAAGTTCGGACGGCGTCGCTGGTGCTGAGTTTTCTTGGGGAGTAGAAGTCTGCTGTACTTCCCCGTGTTGAGCTTGGGCGGATTCGTTTCCCGAAGAGTAATTGGGCTCCGCCCGTTGTTGTTCGTTTTGCATCTCTGATGTCGAATTGGGCCGATCCATGATCTCAGCTTCCCCTTAAGCGGCTTGCCGGACTTCGGTGCGAATGGGCAGATTGTGGACGGCGAGCGCGAACATGACGTAAGACCATCCGCGGAGAACCAACGAGACTCCAACGGCTAGACCAAGGAACCACAGCGCGGATGTCGGCCACGCCGCCCAAAGCAGAATTCCGAGCGCCAGCGTAACGATTCCATCGAATACCGCCCATCCCCAGTTCGGAAATTTCAAGCTCGCGGCCGCAGCGATGCGGAAAATACCGACCACAGTAAAGAACGCGGCAAAAAGAAGTGTCCAGGCTAATGCACCAACGAGTGGGTGGGTCACGACGAGCAGTCCGATCAAAATGCCCAGAATCCCACCGATCAGGTGCAGAACACGGTTGCCCCAACCATGTACACGAAACGCGTGGGCTATTTCAAAAACTCCGCTGACCACCAGCAACCAGCCAAGGACCAGTACTGTGCCCAATGTAGCCGCTGGCATGACGATGAACGCGATCGTTCCAAGCACGATCATCAGAATGCCTAATGCCAGAAGCCATCCCCACCTTCGTTGCAGGTTCTCTCCGTCATACAACAATGGACTGGAAAGCATATTCCCCTCGCAATGCTGATTGCAGGTCACCGTGTTGAGTTGCTACAACTCATCCGTCGTGCTACAGGCGATGTTATTGCGTGCCAAAGACGGCAACAATTCCTCATGAGCATAGGCCATGTCTGCGCAGCCGCGAGTACATGGCACTCCATCTTTCGGATAAGTCCGAGCTAGTTCCTTCGATCTAGTCGACGGGGCCCCGATCGTACTACTTATTGGCTATAGAGACCTCACACGCCTGAACGACGAGCCGTTACGCACATTCTCCCAACCAGTCTTTAGTCTCGTGAAGAATTGGCACCGCGACTTTCGCTGTCTACGATTAGTACTAGGCGAAACAACTACGCAAAACAGCCTCCAGGGAATTTCACCACCCGAACAGAATCGAGCATGGGAGGGATCATTATGGCAGTGGCTACCGTTACCAAGACAGACGAACAGATTCAGCACGATGTCCTCGACGAATTGAAATGGGACGCGCAGGTTCAGCCCAACGAGATAGGAGTATCGGTAAAAGATGGAATCGTAACCTTGTTCGGCTTTGTGGATTCTTATCTGAAGAAGTGGAGTGCCGAAGAGGCTGCGCATCGGGTTGCCGGCGTAAAGGCAGTAGTCAATGAAATCGAGGTGAAACTCGCAACCGAACGGACTGATGAAGACATCGCTCAGGCAGCCGTTCGCGCCTTGGAATGGGATGCGTTTCTGCCGCCCGACAAAGTAAAAGCGACTATTTCCAAGGGCTGGGTAACTTTGGAAGGTTCCGTCGAATGGCAGTACCAGAGAGAAGAAGCAGAGAGAGTCATTCGACGGATCAGCGGCGTCAAGGGTATCACCAATCTCATTACCGTTCGGCCCAGCACCTCACCCAGCGATCTTAAAAAGAAGATAGAGGAAGCGCTGGTTCGAAATGCGCAGATCGATGCCGGAAAAATTCAGGTAGAGGTCCAGGGTGGCAAAGCGATTCTGCGCGGATCGGTGCGCTCCTGGGCTGAGAAACAGGAAGCTGAACGTGTTGCGTGGTCAGCCCCGGGTATTACCGAGGTGCAAAACCTGATCACAGTGCAACTGTAGAAACGGACGAACAAAGGGAGAGTTTGTGAAAAGCCTATTGATGTTGCTAACTATTTGCGCGTTTGCTGTTGGATCCCAAGCAGACACAGAGCATGACAAAGCGGTGAAGCGTATGGAGGATGCCGGTCAGGTGTTGCAGGAGATCACTCAAGCCCCCGATAAGGGCATCCCGCAAGAGGTGATTGACCATTCGAAGTGCATTGCGATCATTCCTCACGAGGTGAAAGGTGGATTCGTTTTCGGAGCTGCTCGCGGAAGAGGAGTTGCGGTCTGTAGAACCGCAAATGGCTGGAGCGCGCCCTCTTTCTTCACGATCACAGGTGGAAGCTGGGGCGCTCAGATCGGACTTGAAGCGGTCGACAACATCCTGATGATCATGACCGATAAAGGCATGGCCCGTCTCTTATCGAACAAGTTCCAGATCGGCGCGGATGCATCTGCAGCAGCAGGCCCAGTCGGACGCCATGCTGCCGCCGGAACGGACTGGAAGCTCGATACGGAAATACTCAGCTACTCGCGGTCTAAGGGCGCGTTTGCTGGTGCAACACTAAACGGAGCATGGGTAAGTCCGGACCGAGATGCGCTCGTCGCAGTCTATGGACACGACGTATCTGTACGTGCAGTCCTGACTGGGAAAGTCCCACCACCTCCAGAAGCGCGGACCCTCTTGTCTGTTATTCGAACAGTGGATCGAGAGGCAAAACAAGAGGCGAGGAAATCGGGCTAATCCAAACCAGCGCCCTTATCCTGGAACCCGTTCGCAGAATGAGCGGGTTCTGCGTTTCGTCACCTGACATCCACCGAACAGACCGATTCATCCGAATGCTTATTCCGCCGGCAGAATGATTCGCATTCTCCCCAACAGGGCGTCTCTGACATATGGCTAGCACGACAGTAAAACGTACCTCCGCGCGAAACAAGACGACCGCAACAATTCCGACGACCATGAAAGCCGCAGCGCTGGACCGTTTCGGCCCACCTTCGGTGCTTACGCTGCACGAGGTTGCTGTTCCAGAAGTCGGACCAACTGAAGTTCTCATCGCTCTTCATTCCGCGGGCGTGGGCGTGTGGGATGCATCGGTACGCGATGGTTCCTGGAATCCCTGGGGACGAGCGAAGTTTCCGCTGATACCAGGCATGGACGGCGCTGGAGTCGTCGTCCAGAAGGGGGCACGGGCCCGACGTTTCGATGTGGGTGACAACGTTTGGGCAGCTCACTACGCCAACCCGAAAGGTGGCTTCTACGCAGAGTACGTTGCCATCGACTCCCAATTCGTCGGATACATTCCGAAAAAGCTGGACTTCCTGCAGGCGGGCGCAGCGGTTGTAACTGGCCTTACTGCCTTGCAGGGCATCGACAAACATCTTCGCGTCCGCGCCGGGCAGACGGTACTAATTTTCGGCGCTTCCGGTGGCGTTGGGACACTGGCCGTGCAGCTTGCGAAGCGTCTGGGCGCTGAGGTCGCTGGAACAGCTTCCGGGCGAGATGCATT
>CAZBCQ010000041.1:16501-23300 GCA_964490255.1 uncultured Terriglobales bacterium
TTGCGAAGCGTCTGGGCGCTGAGGTCGCTGGAACAGCTTCCGGGCGAGATGCATTAGCCCTGGTGAGACGACTCGATGCAGACGCAGCCATTGACGCGCGACGTGACGATGCCGTTGAACGGCTGCGGGATTTCGCACCTGATGGACTCGATGCCGTTCTCGCACTCGCAGGCGGTGATTCCCTGGAGCGATGCCTCGATTTGGTCAGAAGAGGAGGGCGAGTGGCTTATCCCAATGGCGTTGAGCCCGCCCCGCGTCGCAGAAAGAACTTCACGCTGATCGCGTACGACGGTGAGTCTGGAAATCGTCATCTCGCGGAATTGGAACAGGCAGCAAACGAAGCGCGGCTGCGTGTTCCGATTGCAGCGGCTTATCCGCTTGCTCAAGCTCCGCGAGCTCACGAACGAATTGATAAGGGTCACATCCTCGGCCGAATCGCACTCCGGATCCGGCGTGGAAATCAGTAATCATTCAAAGCTTCCAGAAGAAATCATGGTCACCCAAGCTGACCATGAAAGTGAGCGTCATTTATGACAGTATCGGCCACAGCGGTTCGTACAACCGAGCTACCATCTGGTGAAAGCGTTTCGGTCCTTGGGATGGGGACCTGGCACCTGGCAGAGGGGCGGCATCCAAGGCAGGAAGAGATCGAGGCGTTGCGCGCAGGTCTTGCGCTCGGGACGAACCTCATCGATACGGCGGAGATGTACGCCGACGGCGGCGCGGAGGCGCTCGTAGGCGAAGCCATTCGCGGCCACCGTGACGAAGTCTTCCTCGTGAGCAAAGTCCTGCCGCACAATGCCACGCGGGTTGGGACACCTATTGCTTGCGAACACAGCTTGCAGAGATTGGGCACGGATAGGCTTGATCTATACCTTCTCCACTGGCGTGCCCGCGTCCCGCTGCAGGAAACGGTCGAGGCTTTCGAGCGACTCGTGCAGCAAGGAAAGATCCGCTACTGGGGTGTGAGTAATCTCGATATTGACGACATGGAAGAGCTTGTCGAACTTGACAGCGGGCAGAATGTCGCCACCGATCAGGTGCTGTATAACCTTTCGCGGCGGGGCATCGAATGGGATCTGCTGCCTTGGTGCCATCAACGCAGGATTCCGATTATGGCCTACTCACCGATTGAGCAGGGTCGGTTTCTTCACCATCCCGTGCTCCAGGAATCGCAACTCGGCATTCCGCAACTCCGGCGCAGGTTGCGCTGGCATGGGTAATCAGGAACCCGAAAGTGATTGCGATTCCGGAAGCCGGCACTCCAGGACACGTACGCGACAACGCCGGGGCACTCAAAGTGCATTTGACCGATCACGATCTGCAAGCGCTGGATCGTGAATTCCCGCCCCCCAACACGCCGGTGCCACTGGAAATGCTATGAGCTGCACTGATGAGTCACGCGCGCATGCAACGTGAGTCGTATAGCGACCTGTCACTCGCGCCGAATCTCACTCTAGGCGCCGCCTCCGAGGTTTTGTTTGCCCGTGCGGACAATTGTTTGCACTTTGATGGATCGTTAGGATCAGCACGTTGAAATTCGAAGGAATTCTAGCCCCAGGGATTCCAAAAGGGTGGCCAATGCGAAAGCTAGTATCACAACTTGCATTCTGCGCAGTCTTCGCGATCGCGATGTTCGCGCAATCCTCAACCGGCAACTCCGGACAAGCATCCGGCTCGTCCTCTTCCAGTTCCAGCGATCCTTATCAGAGTTCGCAAAGCACCAGCAGTGCTGGCGGACAGAACAGCATCGAGGGCTGCATCTTTGAAGGCCGGACGGCATATTACATCCAACCGGTCAACGGAGGGACGCCAACGCAGCTCAGTGCAGGGAAACAGGACCTTTCCTCATACCAGGGACAGGATGTCCGTGTTTCCGGCAACATGACGGCTGGAAGCAACACGTCGGCAAGCAACAGCACATCCGGCAGCACCGGTTCGGTCGCGGGATCTGCGGATCAGGGCCAGGTTCTGCAGGTAACGCGTGTGGACGAAGTTGCCAAACACTGTCCGGCCAACACACAACAGCAAATCGATCAGAGTAACAGCAGCGCAGCATCTCCTCGCTGAAGTCAATAAGCGTTCTTCCTCACGCGGTTGAACCTACCGTCGGCAGCGGCTCTAGACAAAGTGCGCGACGGTGCGCCACGGTAGGTTCGATTTTTCGTTCTCAGAGATGCATAAGGAGCTCACGATGGCGTCAACAGTTCCGCCCAAAATTGATCTAAACTCCGCCGCAGCTCGTTTGCTGACGCAACTTCCGGGTATCTCCAAAACTCTGGCTTACTCCATCGTGAATCATCGGCAGCGACACGGATTATTTACATCGTGGGAAGAGCTGACGGAAGTCAAGCAGTTCCCTGTTGAGAAGCTGGATGAAATCAAGAAAAGAGCGACTCTGACGTGCGCTGACGTCGAATGCAATCCACCACGCCGCATCAGCTCACATCACATCGAAAGAAATCAGAAGAAACCGGCGGGCTTCACGAGAAGAGTGCGCGCAACTCACGGGGCAAAGAAAGCGCATGATACAGCCAGTCATCGCCCGCACTGAAGTCAATCGGACGTGATCTCATTGCTTCTGATCAGCCGACTAGGCGGGTACTAATCGCATTGCTGGCGATCGTTCCCGGATCGCCAACGTTCGGACATAACCTGGAGTCGTGAGCAGATTTCTGGACTCCACGCTGTTTGTGGGTTCTGATATTCAGGGGTAACATACAGAGCCTGTGATTGCAGTTGGCGATACAATCCTGCAGTACCGCATTCTCGAAAGACTCGGTGGCGGCGGTATGGGCTTGGTCTTCAAGGCCGAAGACATGCGCATGGGCCGCTATGTCGCCCTCAAATTCCTTTCTCCCGAACTGTCTAAGGATTCTGCAGCGAACGAGCGTTTCCGCAGGGAGGCCCGCGCCGCCTCTGCATTGAACGACCCACACATCTGCACCATCTACGAGGCAGGCGAGTTTCATGGCGAGAGCTTCATCGCCTTGGAATTTCTCGAGGGCGAGACCCTCAAACACCGCATCGAGGGCAAGCCGCTGCGCATCGAGCAGATACTCTCTCTCGCAATCCAAGTCGCCGACGCGCTCGACTCGGCCCACTCCAGCGGCATCCTGCACCGCGACATCAAGCCCGCCAACATCTTCGTCACAACGCGCGGACAGGCCAAGCTGCTGGATTTCGGCTTGGCCAAGCTTATTACCCGGGAACACGCTGTGCTGGAGACAGTAACGGCAACCACGGGGACCTACGATCACCCGACCAGGACAGGCTCGATGGTTGGCACGGTTGCGTATATGTCGCCCGAACAGGCGATCGGCGAAGAGCTTGATTCCCGCACCGATCTTTTCTCATTCGGAGTTGTCCTTTACGAGATGGCGACCGGCGTACTGCCGTTCAAAGGCAACACGTCCGCCGTCGTGTTCGACGCAATCCTCAACCGCGCACCGGTCGCGCCCATTCGCCTGAATCCGAACCTTCCGCCGCGACTGGAAGAGATCATCAACAAGGCTCTGGAGAAAGACCGTGACTTGCGGTACCAGAGCGCCAGCGAGTTCCGCGCAGAGTTGAAGCGCCTGGAACGCGACATACGAGAGGCCAAGACCGCGGGCGCCTCTTCTCCGGGCAACCTCGCTCTTGTTCAAGCGCCACAATCGATCTTCTCTTCCAATGCGAAAGCGGCCAACAAGGTATGGCCCTGGGTTGCCGTAGCACTCGTGCTGCTTGCGCTCGGCCTCGGCATACTTGCAGGAACACGAATCGCAGCCAAGCCGGTACCTACATTTCAGCCCCTCACGTTCAGGCGCGGCGAAATCCGGAACGCAAAGTTTGCCCCTGACGGACAGAGCATCATCTACGGCGCTGCGTGGGAGGGACGACCCGTCGAAATCTTCGTGGCACGGCCAGACAGCACTGAGTCGCGCCCACTGGGCATACCGGGAGCCGACTTGCTCGCGATTTCCTCCAAGGGTGAAATGGCGGTGTCCTTGCACCGCTACAACCGTGTCGGCTTTGTCTGGAGCGGCATGCTGGCTCGCGTCCCGCTGGCGGGCGGTGCGCCCCGCGAGATCCTCGACGGCGTCGAGAGTGCCACGTGGACTCCCGACGGCACAGAACTTGCGGTGGTGCACTATGTCGGCGGCAAGGACCGCCTGGAGTTCCCAATTGGCAAGGTGCTCTACGAGACCACCGGATGGATTGGCAGTCCACAATTTTCGCCGGACGGCGGAAGGATCGCCTTTAGCGACCATAACCTGCCGAACGATGACGGCGGATCTGTGGCTGTCGTCGACCTGGCGGGTTCAGTCAAACGGCTCACGTCGGGATGGGTCAGCGTACGCGGCGTGGCATGGTCGCCTTCAGGAGACTCGGTCTGGTTCACTGCAACGCACGACGCCGCCGCCGGTGAACTGCATTCGGTATCGCTTTCCGGAAAGGAACAGCTGTTATATAGGATTCCCGGCGAGGTGGACATCGATGACATCGCGCCAGACGGCCGCGTGCTGATGAACCACGAAAGTCAGCGAGCCGGTATTCTGGCACACGTCGCGGGACAGGACGGTGACCGGGAACTAGGCTGGCACGACTGGTCCGTAGCCCGCGACATCAGCAACGACGGCAAACTCATTTTGTTCATCGAAGCAGGCGAAGCCGGCGGCGCTACGTATGCGGCTTATATCCGGGCAACAGACGGCTCATCGGCCGTACGCATCGCGGATGGGAACGCCTCGGCCATCTCTCCGGATTCCAAGCGGGTAATCACGTTTAGCAGTAGCCGTCCGAACGAACTGAACATTCTGCCGATCGGGCCCGGCGAGCCCCAGCGCATCAACCTGAAGAACCTCGCGGTGTACTTCGCGTGCTGGTTTCCGGATGGCGTGCGCATTCTCATCATGGCCAGCGAACCGGGCAAAGCCATGCGTCTTTACGTCATCGACTCTGCGGGAGCGACGCCGCGTCCCATCTCTCCCGAAGGCGTCAGTACCTGGTGGAACAGCGTCTCGCCCGATGGTCGCTTCGTCGCCGTCACCGGAGCTAATCAGAAAATGCTCATATATCCGGTTCAGGGAGGAGATCCGCGTCCCGTTCCGAATGCCGAAACGGGCGAGGTCCCAATCCGCTGGAGCAACGAGACGTCGTGGATCTTCGTCGCCAAACCGAACGAGATCCCCACGAAGATTTATCGCCTCAATGTTGAAAACGGCCGTCGCGAGCTCTGGATGAGCCTTTCCCCTGCGGATCGAACGGGCCTGGATTCCACTTCTTCCCTCAGACTCACGCCGGACGGCAAGAGTTGCGCTTACAGTTACGAGCGTTTTATTTCCGAACTCTACCTCATCCGCGGACTGAAGAAGTGACTAGCGTCGATTTCGAAGGACGGCCGCGTTTGTTTTCACGACTCCAGTTCCAGCATAACGTGGTCGTTCGCACGCGGACAGATGGCACGTTCTTAATCGACATCCCGTGACAGCGCACCAATCGGTTTCGAAGTTTTCTGCTGTGCGGCTACCGTTGCTGGCTGTTCTGGCAGGTATTTTTTGTTTCAGCGGATTAGTTCCGGCATGGCGCAGCTTGAACACGGATTTTCCCAACTACTTCGTCGCCGCTTCGATCCATAGTCGTGGACTCTCTCTGGATCGGGCGTACGAGTGGACTTGGTTCCAGCGTCAAAAAGATCATCTCGATATCGATCAAGCGCTGGTGGGATTCGCTCCTCACCCGCCACTTTGCGCATTGCCGTTCCTGCCGCTCACACGTCTCTCCGCGCTAAATGCGAAGCGGGTGTGGCTCGTCTTCAACCTGCTGTTCCTGGCGATTGTCTTTTGGATTCCTCAGCGCCTCACGGAAGCTCCCTGGCTGAACATCGTTACGTTGGGCTTATTATGCATCGTTCCGCTACGCTCCAATCTGCTTGACGGGCAATATTACATTTTGATTCTGCTGCTCATAAGCGCAGGCTATTACGCTTGGCGCCGCAAACGTCCATTCGTTTCCGGTTTGCTGTTGGCGTCCGCTGCTTCGCTGAAACTGTTCCCTGGCATGTTTTTGCTTCTTTTTCTTTGGAAGCGGCAGTGGCGAGCGGCCGCTGGCTTCATTCTGGGTTTCGCAGCCCTCACGGTCATCTCGATCTTGACGTTCGGATGGAATGTTCACCAGGTTTATGTAGTTGAGGTGCTGCCTCGCGCATTCCGGGGCGACTTATTAGGACCGTATTTTCTCGGCTGGAGTTCCTTCAGCGCTTATTGGCATCACGCATTTCTCTATGAGCCGGAACTGAATCCCACCCCTCTAGTTGACTCTCCAACTCTTTTTGCCACAGCGCAGGCTCTTACAACCACGGT
The DNA here is from genome assembly GCA_964490255.1 of uncultured Terriglobales bacterium. Classification (GTDB taxonomy): domain Bacteria; phylum Acidobacteriota; class Terriglobia; order Terriglobales; family Acidobacteriaceae; genus JAJPJE01. Next base: position 22,846 of record CAZBCQ010000041.1, read on the forward strand.
TCTGTGGTTTAGCTACTTCCTTCGCGTCGGTTTTGAGTCGGATGGTGCGGACGACTTGGAGTGGTCCGCTTTTGTTCCGCTGATGTTGCTCCTGAATCCCATGCCGTCCTCTTACCATTACTGCGTGTTGATCTTCAGCGCTATCATCGGCAGCCACGGGTTGCAGAAACGTGCTGGTGATCGCCAGGCGCTTATCTTCATTTTTCTGTACCTGATTGCGTGTGCCCCCTGGAGAGGTCCCCTGGCCGCATATGCAGCGCCGCTACGCCTTATTACGAGCTGCCTAATGTATGTGGTTCTTCTCAAGGCGATCTCCAGCAAGCAGCGGGTGCGGCTCAGCCGGGTTGCCATTCCCCTGGCGGCAATGGTATGCGTCCTTCTGGTGATCCTCAATCTACGGTCTCAGAAGTACCGCGATCAGGATTTTCGATCACGAGTCCAGATTCCGCTCAGTG
>CAZBCQ010000041.1:23400-28552 GCA_964490255.1 uncultured Terriglobales bacterium
TCTCAGAAGTACCGCGATCAGGATTTTCGATCACGAGTCCAGATTCCGCTCAGTGGGTATCGTTACAGCGATCCGGTGTCGCTTCCGGATGATGGATCTCTGTTCACCGCAATGGTGTCCTCGGGTTATGTCGCAGGAAGGGTTCCACAGCGGACCCCAATCGTCATACGGGGAGACGTCCTCTCCCTCGCAGGTACCCCCGCAACCTCGGTCGCGGTAATGGAAGGAGTTCGTGACCGATCCATGCTTTACCGACTGGAAACAAGCACCACCCAGATCTCCGACACCGCGTTCGAAGGGCAACAACCGTCGATGTCACCCGATGGAGAATGGGTGGCATTCATCCGAGAAGAGCGGGGGGTATCTTCTGCCTGGCTCCTCAAGCTGTCATCCTCTGCTTCCCCGAGGCGTGTATACACAACGCAGCGATCGTTGTTCGAGGTTACCGTCGGAAAAGACGGCGACCTCATCATTGCTGAAGGGGAGGTAACTTCTCCGAGACTGCTATCGGTCGATCATATGAACAATGCGATTCAGCCTCTGTCAGAAATAACCGGCGCGGTCAGATTTCCGGCGCTGTCTCCCGATGGGAACCAACTTGCGTTCAGCCGCCGGAGTTTGGGGTCATGGCACCTGTACGTGCGCGATCTCAGCTCTGGTACTGAGCAACAGCTGACCAGAGGTTCCTGCAATGCTGTCTCTCCATCATGGCAAAATGCCCGTACACTGCTTTACGCCACCGACTGCGGTAGAGGACTGGGGCTCTCGGCCATAGCCAGCGCTTCACTTGAATAAGGAGAGGCGTTTCGATATCAAGCCTTCGATATGAAGACAAGTTTCTCGAGTGCGGCATAATGGCCGCCTGATAAAGCTGGTGCCCGCAGGAAAGAGAAAGGAGAGGTAACCTCCCTCTCCTCATTTGCTGCAGATAAAGAGATCGCCCTGTCACGGGAGCGTGAAAGCGATCACCGCATCACCAACCGGATTAGGTGGAAAGTGGACTCGGTCAGGAAGGTTTCCACCGAAGGCATTGACGATGTACTCCTTCCCGTTTACCACGTAGGCTACTGGAGCAGCTTGAGCGCCGCCTCCATTGGGAACCGTGGTTCCGTCAAAAGTAAAGAGCATTTCACCAGTGGCTGCGTTTACGGCGTGAAACTTGCCGTCGCCCTCGCCGAAAAATGCCAAGTCTCCAGCTACTAACATCCCTGACTTCGCCGGCTGGGGGACGTTAATCTTCCACGCGATCGTACCCGTGGTAGTGTCCGTCGCACCAAAGATACCAAAGGCTGTCACACCGGGGTTCACTTCAAGGAAGGCGGAGCCAAGAAACGACGTATTGGTCGGAGTGGTCTGATAAGTTGACGGCTCGTACCGCGTACCGTAATAGACGAACTTTGTGCGCGGGCTATAGGCTTGGGCAATTCCTTCGCACCCACCATCATCACCGGGAGAGATCAGAAACTTCTCCTGCTGTGGTGGCGTGTATGTTGGGGCTAACTGGATCCCCGCCGGCAACAAGGAGAAGTCGATCGTCCCCGGTACAAAACCCAACGGTGTCAGTGGCTCGACCGAGGAAATCGGCTGCGTCGGAGATGCATTCTGCCAGGATGGATTCGTTGAAACTGGTATCTCAGTGACTGGATAGACCGGTGTTCCATCGCTGCGATCCAAAATGTAGTAGTTGCCATTTTTGTTGCAGTGACCCAGCGCCGGAATGGACTTGTTAGCCTTTTCAAGTGGGAACAGCACCGTAACCATGTTGCCGTCATAGTCCCATAGATCGTGATGAGTCTCCTGGAACGACCAGCGTAGCTGGCCGGTCATAAGATCCAGAGCCACGACCGATGAGGAAAACAGATTATCGCCGGCGCGGTTAACGCCATTGATATCCGGCGCAGCATTTCCCGTTCCGAAGTAAACCAGTCCCAAGTTCAGGTCAACGGACGGATTCTGCCAGACCGGTGCGCCCCCAGTTAGCCACGAATTTCCTGCCCAGGTATCCTGCTCCGTAGTAAGGAATCGCCATGCGATATGACCGGTCGCGGCGTCCAGAGCGATGACCTGACCTTGGATCTCAAATTCACCACCAGCGAGACCTAAGATGACCAGCCCCTTCGCAAATTGCGGGGCCGTGTTGATAGCGACTCGATTGTGGAAGTCGGCAACCGTGGTTTTCCAGACGACAGTGCCAGTATTTGCGTCCAGGGCAACGACCACATCATCAAGACGACCGTAAACGACCTCGTCCGTAGCGGAAGTTGTCCCGGGAACAAAAACAACGCCTCGGTTATTACGCCCGCAGCAAACGGAAACTTGTTCCAACGGAGGCATTTCGTTTGGAATCGTCGTTGGCTGGTACGTCCACTTCTGCTGACCCGTTGTTGCATCAACAGCGAACACATTATCGTGGGCATCAGTGATGTAAACGGAGCCGTTGACCTCGACCGGGGATACCTCGAGATCTTGTAGGGGATCGAGAACGCCAGTGTGGAAGACCCACGCAACCTTCAGCGTTCCAACGTTCGTGGGGTTGATTTGATCTGCGTCGAGGTACCGTGTGTTGGCCAGGTCTTTGCCGTATAGCGGCCAGTCGTTAGCCGTTATCGTGGTCTGTGCCACGAGAAGCTGCACGCACGTTGCGAAAACAAAGCCGAGGATCAGCGCACCGATCCCCATAGATCCGGAGTGCTTGCGCATGGTTACATCTCCTCTGCGGAGTTCTACCGGACCGGGGAAGGTGCCGAATAGGGTCCGCGTCCTGCCAGCGAAGCCGGCATTTGGTTGTGGTGAAAGGTATGTAGCTTTGGATGCGAGGGGTTCGACGGGAAGTTGACCGCACAAACGTTCCGAGACCAGGACTCCTTCAAAGCGACTCACCAGTTCTACTGGTCACGACGGAAAAGTCGAAGTTGTACCTTAATAACAGGAACCAGGGTGTGTCCGCCTTAATACGTGGTCTGTTCAGCAACATCAGCCAAGCTGGGTCTCGCTTCGCTGCATCGGTTACGGCTGCTCAGAAAAACGGAGTAGCAAAAGCGGCCCGTCAATTACATCTCGCATCCGATAAATCCATTGTCTGGCGAGTCCTGTGTATCGCCTCCATTACTCGACTCGCCCGCTTCGCGACGCAAGACGGAATGCGCCTTAAAGCTCCGCGAGAAAAATGGCAAGAAGGTTCCGATTCCGTTTCGAAATGAGCAACCACCAATTCTCGCGGCCACCGTTTCCACCCGTCTGCGAACGCTGATCCAAGCGCGTCGGAGCCAATGGAATGAGCCCTTGAGTAGGGGTTGCGAACTACGCGCTCCGTGGGGAGTTGAACGAGAGCTAGTGGGCTTGCACTTTGAAGTACTCCGCAGCAACGAAGGGGGGGATATGCAGCCGAGTATCACTCGCGTAATTTCTCAGCTTACAACTGCTTTGGCAGAGGTCGACAAGTCGTTGGCCACGATCTCGGTGGCCGATGTTGAGGATCTTCAACGGTTCTCATCGCTGGTTCCGGTTATCGTTCTGGTTCCAAGATCCAGTTTGCGGACCAGAGTTGCTTGCAACCAGATCCGCCGGAAGCAAACCAACGGCAGTGGTGTCGGGATGGGGAGAGTTCTCAAGCTTGCTGATGCGAGCCTCCGAAGACTTCAATTTAGCGATGTGACCGTGAACTTTTCGACAATGGAGGTCCATCGCAGAGGCGAGCTTGTGGCCCTCAGAAGGCTCGAGTTCGAGACCCTCAAGTACATGGCTATCAACGAAGGTAAGGTGCTTTCAAGAGATGAGTTGCTCAACGAGGTTTGGGGATATTACAACTATCCATGCACACGAACCGTGGACAACTGCATTTTGAGGCTTCGTCAAAAACTCGAGTCGGATCCTGGCAATCCCGTACATTTTCAGACTGTATTTAGCGTCGGATATAGATTTCGCCTAGAAGCACAAGACCTCTCGATACAGAAAACAAGCTTTCGGCAAGGTGCGGTCGGTTCAATAAAAAATAGTGCGGTCCCGTCGCGAGGGTTGAGACTCGTCGCGAAAAACAAATAAGAGCCTTGCGTGCTCGAGCTCTTTTTGTCGAACACTGCGAGGCCTAGACGACCTCTCTCTTCCCTGTGGCGATCTTTGTACTGGCGCAGTGAGCGTACTGGCGCAGTGAGCTTCTTCCTCGGGATATTTTGCGGGATCCGTAACAGCGCTGATTTGTCCGCTCTACAGGAAGCGCATTGTAGGCTCTCGTTTTGTCTGGTCCGATGACGGATAGTGTTTCATGCGAAACTCATTCCTTCACGCAAAGGTAATCCCCGAAATCCGACTCGTCATATCGTACGACCTTACTGTCGGAGATCCGATAACCGTGCTTTTGAAGCAACGTAAACACGTCTTCAGCTTTCTGCCCCTGAGGCATCCAGGTCGGATGCACGGCTACAATCAGCGTCGTATGGCACGCCTGCAGAAGAGCGTCCGCACCACGTAGTACCGAGAGCTCCGCGCCCTCAACGTCGATCTTGATTACGGCTGGCTCCAGCCCTGAGTTGCGCCAGAAGGTATCAAGCGTCACCGTTTCTACTTGGATCCACGAGCTCCTATCACCCGCGACATCGCGTCCCACGTTACCCACTAATGAATTTAGATAGCTATTTCCGCCATCAACTATATGAAAGGGCACTCTGGCGAGAGACACGTCCGCGACCGCCTTGGCCACAACTTCCAGCTGAGACATCCGATTTACTCTCTCGTGATATTTCAAAACACCGACCAATGCTGGAGATGGCTCAAAGGCCACTACCTTTCCACGGCGCCCAACCCTCTTAGCGGCTACCAGCGACATCCATCCCTGGTGTGCACCCACATCAAAAAACGTATCTCCCGGTCTCAGAGACTCTCGGATCCAACGCAGCACATGAGGTTCTGTCGGCTGTGCGGCCAGCAGACGCGGGTCAATCCAAACTAAGTCGCCCATGAGTATCCTGGGCACTGGCAGGCGTGCCGATAGCCACCTCCGTTTTACCAGTTCGTGGATCCTCGGAGCCTGGCTTTTCACAATTCTGCTCATCTTCCCCAACACTGCAGCTGAACCTCATCTACATTATCCAACCGCTACCTATCTGGTTCCTCTCATTTCTCGCCTCAGAGCATTTCCGTTTGCCGCTACAGTTCG
>CAZBCQ010000042.1:0-12324 GCA_964490255.1 uncultured Terriglobales bacterium
CAAGGTGAGCGGCAAGTTTCAAAGAAGAACGGCAACAATGTCAAACATTCTGTTGAAATGTGCTCGTGGGGCCGAGCAGCATAAGCGCAGCACGTCCTGATTCTGAAGGTCCCTTTTCGGCCCTCGCGGGCATACGAAGTAACTGAACTTTAGTGAGGTGTGGGAGGACGGATTCCAATGCTACCGTTTGGCAGTAAAAAGGGGATCCGCAATGACCAAAATTGCAGCGAAGTCCACTCGAGCGGCCAGCGTGTCGCAAGGAAAGATTCTGTATTGCGAGGACGATCGCGCCGTAATGGAAGCGCAGTCCAAGGTTTTCGAGAAAGCCGGTTACACGGTTGAGCGCGCGAATGGGAGAGCCGCCGCAGTGCAGGCATTCCGCAATGGCGCCTTTGATGCCGCTGTGCTCGGCCACACGCTCAGCAAAGATGATCGTCATCATCTTGCTTACATGGCGAAGAAATCAGGTGAGGAAACACAGGTACTGGTTCTGCATGCGAGCGGAAAGCATCCGGCAGTCGATTTGGCCATAGACTCGCGGGGAGGCGATCAGGCGGTGCTCGAAGCGCTGAATTCGCTGATGCAGCAGAAGGGGCTTCTCGTAGCGGTTTAGCTGGCGATTCGACGTACAACTCTGGGACTCAGTACTATGGTCAAACTGTTCTCAAGCGCCAGATAGTCGCCGTTCTTGAGGGTCCTCCCGCCGGGCCTACTCGCCAATTCAGCAGGGTCAAACGTGAGTAAAAGCCGGCTCGAAGCGTTCAGTGACGGAGTTCTCGCCGTCATCATCACCGTGATGGTGTTGGAAATGAAAACGCCGCATGGAGCGAGCCTCGCCTCGTTACGGCCTGTCATTCCAGTTTTTCTCAGTTATGTTCTAAGTTTCGTCTATATCGGCATCTACTGGAACAACCATCACAACCTTCTGCACGCAACACAGCGCGTCAATGGCGCGACTCTCTGGGCCAACCTGCACTTATTGTTCTGGCTCTCGCTCATTCCGTTTACCACTGCCTGGATGGACGAGAATCACTTCGAATCATGGCCAGTTGCTGTTTACGGCCTAGTTCTGTTCCTGGCTGCCGTCGCATATTTCATCCTGACAAAGGTTCTCATTCGGGTCCACGGACGAGGTTCAACGTTAGCAGCGTCCATCGGAAGCGACAGGAAGGGCAAGATTTCGATGGCCATTTACGCCACAGGAATTCCATTGGCATTCGTCAAGCCCTGGATCGGTGCCGCTTGTTATGTAATCGTCGCGATCATGTGGCTGATCCCCGATCCGCGCATCGAGAGAAAGCTAGAGAAGTAGCTGTTATGCCTCTCTCGGTGAATGGATGCGATGCAGCCAGATGCGTCACGGCCCAGTTGGCTGTGCCGAGGCTACTTTCGAACCTTTGCTCTTTGTAAGTTTGCGTAGCACGAACTCCTGTACCAGGGTGGCAGCCACGCGTTCCCCGGTGCTGATGCCGAAATTTTCAAACGTCGTTCCCACCCCACGATCCCCCGCCGGATAGTAAGCGTTGGTGAGGGCAGAGGCGGCCAAATCGCCACCGAGGCTCGAGTAGTTCGGCTGCCGCTTTCCGTTGTCTCCCTTGCAGGCGAATGGGTACGACATTGCGTGCAACATGCGAGACTTCACTGTTCCCGTGCCCTGGTAGAAGTAGCGTGGGTCTTGGTGCAAAAGCGATGGCAGGATAGCCCCGCCAATCATGATATCGGTGAAACCGTCGAGAGTAGTGGCGCCAAACCGCTTGGCGTAGCCCTCAGCACCCTGACCGTAGCCTGATGGTTTGTCTCCCGCCTGGTCGGCGCCGGCAACTACAGCTATGCCAGCCCAGGTAACTGGATCGTAGGAGACCTTCAGAGCAAGCTGGAACTTCAGTTTGGTAGTGAGCGGCGCGGCGTTCTTATCATAGGTAACGTAGAAATTTGGAATGATGCCGAAAACGCGTTGCGATTCCTGTATTTTGACCTGCTCGGTCGCAACCTGCACGGGGTCATAAGCCACATTAATCGTGCTCTGGGCCTGTGCAATCCGGAGTTTGCTGCCGGTCAGAATCTTGTACTCGCCTGGCGTAAGCGTGACGACGGGCGAGGTCCAGTCTGCAAATCCCTTGGCGGTAATGCTTACATTGTAGGTAATTCCCGGTTTTACATCCTGGAATTGGAACGCCCCATTGTCGGTCGTCACGACGGTTCGGCGATCGCCGGGGGCAGGCCCTTGTAAAGTGACAGTCGCGCCGGGAACGGTGTTGTCGTTCACATCCGTTACAGTGCCTACAATTTTGGCTGCCTGTGCTGCTGGCGCCTGACTATTCTGCGCGAGCACAGGAACCGCCGGCAACAAGGCAACAGCCAGCAAGGTGAGTAGCCAAATGGGTAAAGCTAGAACGGATAATCCAGCGTGCCTATGTACATCCCAGAAATTTACCTTTTGATCCAGCATCGACACTGCTCGGCCTTCTTACCATCGGCTTTCACCAAGCCGCACCAGGCAGGGATTCACGTCCCCTGCGAATGACAGTGATCGAAATCCACACCAGCGCTGCTGCGTGCGAATCGAAAAACGCGGCGCAATGTGAAAAGGATGATCCGTGTTGGTTTAAGGATTCTGATTCGAGAGTGGCGCGCCATCTGCACCGGCGAGGGTTTCTGAATGCGCTACGCTGGACGCAAAGCATCAGTGATCGGCGCGGAGCGCGTCAAGGACGTGCGTAGAACGGGACAGCATGTTGAATGACAGATGTAGGACCTGCCAGGATCAAAAGAGCAGAGTGGAGCTTTCGCGGATTCTGCCGCTAGTCTGACGAGCGACGAGCAGGAGTAGAGTCGGTCGATGCAGAATTAAGATCGACCGACCTCACCGTGAGTGCGTCAGAGCTAACGGAGCAGTTTCTTCCTCAGCGAACCAAGTAATCCAAGCGTTCCTGCACTTAACAGCACAAGGCTTGAAGGTTCTGGAACCGGGGTGGCGTACTCAATCGTCATACGATCAACGTATGCGGAATACGAATCAGCATGGCTGTCACCGTCGAGCTGAATCGCGCCAACGAGTTGATCGTGCCAGTTGGTAGCGGTCGCGACACCGTGTGTCAGGTAATCCAGAACGATGTCGGTACCGTTGATAGAGAAGTCGTTGTACTCGATCTGGTTGGGACCCGTCCGAGTGAAATCGAAAATGTAGTGGCTAAAGACATCCGCGCTGCTTGGAGGTGAACAGGGTGTGCTGGTCGCGGCCCAGCTGCCGCCGCCGATGCCGCCATCCCAAACGCGCCATAGGCCGGTCCCTTTGTAGTCGCATTGCACACCGTAGATGAAGCGCGACCAGAGGTTGGGACCGATCTGCACATCCTGTTCGACATTGAACTCGAGCGCTTGGCTGTCCTTCAAGCCTCTCGAGTCGAGCGCGGCATAAAGATTGAGCGAAAGTGAGGTGGCGCTGTCGGCGGCGCTACCGTAAATCACCCGGTCGAAGTTATAGGTATCGGTGTAGCAGTTGCTCGAGCAAGGCCGATCCTTCTTGAAGGTAAACTCCACCGATTGTCCATCAAGGCTCACGCCGGTGTCGTGAGAGATCTTGCTCCTTGCGTAGCACACGCCCATGAAACACGAGTCGTTGACCCATGCCCAACTTTGGACATTGTTGTTGGGATCGTTAGGCCTCGTTATCGGCTGGTCGTCGATGTTGGTTACCAAGTCGGCGTTGGCAGCGAGTCCGCACAGCACGAGAGTTGAGAACAGCGCGGATTTCAGAAGGAGAGTGCAGCGGCGGCCCATAGGCGTACTCCTTGCGGCGGGAACTCGGAGTCGAAGATAGGGTTAGGCCGTGATGCGTTGAGGGTTTTGAGTTCGCGCCCGCGACTCTCGCGTGCAACTCTGGCTCCAAATGCCACTCACAATGTTTTCTTCGGTTTACGGGTGACGCGGGTGTTGAGAACGACAGAGATGTCCATCGAAGGGCGACACAGTTGGTACTTACGTGCCGAATCCGGAACTCTGTCGTCCTCACGCACCCGTCACCGAGTCTTGGGTGGCGCGCCTCGTCTTTGGTTCGCGCTTACGACGCTTTGGCTTCCGCTCTCTCTTGTCCTGCGGCGCGGCGCCGGCGGCCGCTGAGGAGATAGACATCGGCACGAGGATCGAACAATGGGTCGGCTGAGGGTTCAATTCCATCAACACGAGGAATCGGATCGAAGATGATGTGACGTTCTTCGGTTTTGCCGTCCGCAACGATTTCCTTGAGAACGACCTCGCCGAACTTGATTTGGCGCCGCGTGTCCGGCCAGCGGACGGTGGCATCGTCAGTGGTATCGCCGTCTTCCGCGAGTTGGACCATGATGTTGAACTGGATTGGTCCTTTCGAGATGCGACTTGTGATCTCGTCAAAGAGGAAGTTTGGACCTTGTGCGGTCGCAGTTGTGTTGTCCAGGTAGTCGTTGCCAAGTTCCGGCAGGATTCGATATCGGCCAAACCGGGTGGTTCCGTCCGGAGCGGTGAACTTGAATGCGGAAACTGCGAAGAACGACTCGCGAGCAAAGCTGCTGGGAATTGGTTTGGGAGCCTGCACGAATTGCAATGCCTTCGGATTCGCAGTTAAGAATTGCTCAACCGCATTCGGGTGCGGTTTTGAAGGATCACTGGCCGCGACTGCTTGCAGGAATTCCAGGAAGTTCTCGGCTGTGCGCGAGGGGAAGCCGTCAACAGAATGGGCGACAATGTCGGTATGAACGTGTTCGCCCAGATTGAATCGGATGGCACAGCCGCGCGGGCTGGCGATTTGACCGTTGTTGTCCGGGACCGTGGGAATGCCGGCGAAATCCGATAGGCGCACAGTAGCAGGCGTCTCGCCGCGGGCATGCGGAGCACGCGTCAGGGAAGCCGCATCCGGAGAGGCCTTGAAGGTGCCGGATAACAAAATTCCTTTAGCATGGGCCGGGCGGAAGCCGGGATGCTCGCCTCCGTTTACGTTGTCAAAAGCTTCCAGCACTTCGTGGCTGAGGGCAAGGCGTTTTGGGTCGGTGGGGAGAGGCATAGGGAACGTCCTTTCGACAGAACATGGATTGTGCGGTAATGGTCGGATGTGCTCGGGAACTCGCGGCCGTCAAGAACCTGTAAATTGATTGCCGGGCCTTGAATTCGGACTCAACAAAATTCAGGACACTACGCCGAATCGGCTACCAGGACTCGGAAGTCGGCATCCTACGCTGTACTGAGACACTGAAGGGAGTTCGGATGCGTACCCTAACGATTATCGGGATCATTGTGCTGGCGCTGGGGATCGCAGCGTTTGTAGTGCCGTTGCCCAAGAGCGAGCATCATGGAGTGAAGATTGGAGACTCCCAACTTGGCATAACGACGCAGCACGAGGAGAAAATACCGCCGGTTGCGGCCGGACTGATTTGTGTAGTGGGCGCGGTGCTTCTGGTGGCCGCAGCGCGAAAGTAGCCGTGCCGCTCGAAGCGCGCAGGAAAGTTAACTCCTCTATTCCGCACGTCCCACCACCTCAGGCGGCTGTCCTCGTCCTAGCATAACCACAGTTCGCGCAGCGAAATCCATCGCGCGCGGATGCTAGCATTTCAAAGTACTTCGTGTACAAAAAGTGGAGTGGGGAACCATGCCAGAGCTTCCTGACGACGGATTGATTTCCGTGCGTCCAATTTATCCCGACGATGCAGAGGCGGCAGCAGAACTGAGCGGCCAACTAGGCTACAAGACTTCGGTAGCGATCATGCGGAATCGTATCGAGACACTAGTGCGCAACGGCAAGAGTCAGGCCGCTTTCGTGGCATGCATTGGCCCAGAGGTTGTGGCGTGGATAGAGATCGCCGTTGTGCAGCATCTGCAATCCGCGCCGTATTCTGTCGTGGGCGGGTTGGTAGTGCGGGAGGACGTGCGCAATCGCGGGATCGGGAAGAAGTTGTTGTCTGAAGCCGAAGAGTGGAGCAGTCAGCAGGGCATTCCGGTTATCCGAGTGCGATCCCAGATCGCAAGGCAGGATGCGCACCGGTTTTACCTGCGCGAAGGATATCGGCAGGTGAAAACATCAGCCGTGTTTGAGAAGACGGTTTAGCTGTGTAAGGCGAGCACACTCGGCCTGGGTTGTTGCACGCGAGCCGCGTAGATACGGGTAGAGACAAGCAATCCGTTTTGAACCCGCAGATTGGTTTCCTCCCACCGCCGCAGCGCGCGATTTCCCAAAGGAGGAATTTCCAGATTCCGGAATTTAAAAAGAATTCTGTATCGTTTGGCTCCGATTCAGCTAAAGTTTCCGGAACACTGTCTCAGCGTGCCGTTTGAGCTGATGCGCCGTCGCCGTGATTTCAAGGCGGTGTCATAGTGTGCCAAGTTAGGTCGGAGACTCATAACAGAGATGCGCCATCGTCTAGTTTCCTCTCTGCTGTTCCTCTCTTTTCTGGTTTCAACAATCAGCGCCAATGCATCCGGATTTCAATCGGTCACAAGCTTGACTGCTGGTGCAAGCCCCAGGGCGGTTCTGACAGGGGATTTCAATGGTGACGGAAAGACTGATGTTGTCGCTGTAAACAATCCGGGCGGAGGCGCCACTGGCACGATTGTGACCCTCCTCGGCAACGGTGATGGAACTTTTCAGACTGCGATCGTCAGTGCATCTACCGACGGTTTGGTCGCGGTAGCGCAGGGCGATTTCAATAAAGACGGGAAACCGGACGTTGTCGTCCTCGACCAAAAACTTCAAACCGCAGTGCTGATGCTGGGCAACGGCGCCGGTGGTTTTACATCGTCGGGGACGAACAACACGTGCAGCGTTGGAGCCAATCCGACAGGTATTGTCGCGGCCGATCTAAATAACGATGGAAAGCTGGACATCGCCATTGTCAACCAGGGAACTACAGGTGTTGCGGGCGTCGTTACCGTGTGCCTCGGAAATGGAGATGGCACTTTCGGTGCGGCCAGTTCCTATCAGGCGGCGGATTTTGGAGTTGTCACTACGCCAAACCCTGTGGCAATTGCGGCCGGCGATCTGAACAATGACGGCAAGATTGACCTGGTGGTTGCGCTCAACAGCAACGCGTACAGCACGCTACGCGGCAATGGTAACGGAACGTTTCAGCTACCGTCGACCCAGATTCTATTCAACCTCACGAATCCAACGGCAATTGCCATAGCCGACATGAACAAGGATGGTAAGGCCGATATCGTCGTGACTACTTCCGATGTCTCGGTCCTGTTGGGAAACGGAGACTTCACGTTCGGCGCGCCCGCGACCTACAGCGTGTCAGGATGGCTATATGGGATAGCCGTAGCTGACCTGAATGGGGACGGTCAACCAGACGTAATCACCACTAACACCTTTGAGAACGAGATATGTGTGCTCCTGAATAAAGGAAGCGGCCAGCTCGGTCCGGTGGTGAGGTATGCAGTAGAGACTGCTCCTTATTCCATCGCGGTAGGCGATTTCAACAGCGATCAGTCGGCCGACGTCGTCGTTGCGAACAACGGCATCGCGGGAGCTGGCGGGACTGTCACTGTTGCCTATGGCAATGGTGATGGAAGTCTGCGTGCAGCTTATTCGTATGCGACAAATCCGCCTGGGATCGGTTCCCAGTCCAGAGCCGTGGTGACTGGCGATTTCAACAATGATGGCCGTACCGACATTGCGACACTGTTTGCAGGGGATTCGGTAAGTATCTTGATCGCCGACTTGAACTACGGCTTTCAAAGGCTTGCGACCTACGTTGCCGGAAACTACTCTGGGGATCAAGTGGTTGCCTTGGCAGCGGCAGATGTGAACGGAGATGGCAATCTAGATCTGGTTGTTGTCGGGCTTAAGCAAATCGACGTATTGCTTGGCAAGGGCGATGGTACATTCCAGCCACCAATCGTCCGGACGATTCAGGCCGGCACTACACACGGCGTTGCGTTAGCGGACGTAAATGGAGACGGCAAAGTCGATCTCATCTATACCTGGGCCAGTGCCGCCCAGAACGACATTGCTGTTTGTTTTGGAAACGGTGACGGGACCTTCCAGTCGCCGGCTCTCTATACCGTCGGCAGCTATCCGTACTCAGTGATAGCGGTTGATGTCAATAACGATCAGAAACTGGACCTGGTTACCGCAAACGCGAGTGGGACCCTCGCGTATCTGAAAAACAACGGAGACGGGACTTTTGCAGCGGCACAGCAGCTGACAACAGGTGGATACACGAGTGGCGTTGCTGCTATCGATGTGAATCATGATGGCAACATGGATCTGGTCGCGATGAATTCCGGAAACGGCGATCCGACGAAAGCTGGTCTTTCATTCTTTCTCGGACATGGCAATGGCACCTTCGATTTAGCGGTGCAGCGTGCGACCGGCGTGACTTTGAGTTCGATAGTCAGTGCCGATTTCAGGAACACAGGAAATGGCGATGTGGCCGTTGCTGGAGGAGAAAGTGTATTTGTATTTTGGGGGACTCAGGATGGATCGGCTCCCATAAATCCCTCTAAGTTTTCCGGTGGTGCTGCCCCTTGGTCGATCGCCGCTGCCGATCTTCTGGCAGGAGGTTCGAGCGACATCGTTCTAGGTCAGGGTAGCGATCGTGTTGTACTGTTACCGAATTTGGGCGGAACACGTCCTGTCCTCACGCCATCGGCAAATCCTTCCGTTTATAACCAATCAGTGTCGTTCACAGCCCGGTTCGTACCGGTTCTGCCGTGGGTGGGAGTCCCAAGTGGGACCGTTAATTATCTCGAAGGGGCTCAACTCCTCGGAACTGCGCCTCTGTCGAGTTCAGGTGAGGCGACCCTGCCGTTTTCCTTTACGACGCTTGGAGCACATCAGGTTACAGCGGATTACTTGGGCGATGGAACCTTCAATCCTCGAAAGGTGTCGGTCGTTCAACAGGTAGACCAGGCTCCAGTTGACATTATGGTTGTACCGTCTCCTGCAAGCGCTGATCCGGGTGAATCGATAAAGTTTACAGTGACCGTGACGCCAGCTTACGGCGGATCACCGAGTGGCACCGTCACATTGGCCGAGGGGGCGAACTCTCTCGGCTCTGCGCCGATCGCGGGTACCGAGACGGCCTCGTTTGCCGTATCAACTCTGCCGGTTGGTATTCATTCAGTTGTTGCAACATACTCTGGTGACCCGAATTACCTGACATCAACGGGCACGGGGCGAGCGATAGTGCGAATGACGCCAACGCTCGCGCTGGTTTCGTCTACCGGGACCTCAGGGGCGGGCTGGCCAGTAACTTTGACCGCGACCGCAAGCGGCCCGTTGGTGACACAGGCGGCCGGCAGCACGATTGACTTCATGAACGGTTCAACGCAGGTGGGATCCGCCACGACCGACGCGAGCGGCGTTGCGGTCTTGACAACCTCTTCTCTTCCCGCGGGTAATGTTTCGATCACAGCGGTGTACGTTGCGAATCAGTACTCTGATTCAGCAACATCTAATGTTGTCGCTTTGACGATTACGCCCGATTACACGATCTCTCCTTCGCAGACGACAGCGACGGTTCGAGCTGGTCAATCTGCTACTTACACGCTGACCATTGCCGGATTCGGAGGATTTAGCGCACCCATCTCGTTCTCGTGCTCGGGGCAGCCACTGAATTCCACGTGCAGCTTGACACCGTCATCGGTGACCCCCAGTGGAGCGACGCCCGTCTCGACTGTACTCACCGTGAAAACAGCGGGCAATGCTGCGGCGCTGAAGACCATGCCCGCGCAGCGCCGCTCGATGATTCTCGCATTCAGCATTTCCTTCGGATTAGCGGGACTGCTAGTCATGGGTGGATCCCGCAATCGCAGAATATGGATCGCCCTGCTGAGCTGCGGAATAATCTTGTTAGTGCTTCTGACAGCTTGTGGTGGCGGAGGAGGCGGCGGTTCGACGAATCCGCCCGGCCCTGTAACGCCGACTGGAACGAGCACGATCACTGTGACCGCGACCGGGACGGCGAATGGCGTCACTGTCTCTCATCAAATCTCGGTCACTTTGGTGGTGACTCCGTAGATTCGCAACATCGGGTGCCGAGCGTCTTTCGAGTAACGTGACGGACGTGTGCAGGTCGGTGCAAATTGCACCGATCTGCTTCATCGGCTTCGTCAGGTGTTTCACGTTTTCGCGGACTTGGCTTTCGTTCCCATCAGTTCGTTAACAGCACGGTATGCCTGATCAATAGCCGAATCGGTATAGGCGTAGGCTCCGGCATCGGAGTTGGCGATTGCGATGCGTCCAAATGGACGGCGTGCGACTTCGCAAGGTGTGACGCCGCCATCCAGCCAGAATTTATCCCACAGAGAGTTGTACTCATAAGCGTAGCCGTGCGGCCAACGATTGATGGTGATGGCTTCGATGTCGCGTGCCGGATCGAATCCGCCGGGTGCCAGCATGCGAGCGAGTTGGTCTCGGGTATTGCGCTCGAGGGTCTCGAACGAACTGCTGTAGAGCTCGTAACGTCCCATGCGATGCTGCCCGCGCGCCGGCTGTCCGGGACTGCATGGTGTGCGCATCATGTGAACGACGATGGGATCGTCCGGCGAATGCGGGAAATGATAGTCACCGAGGCTGACTGGCAGGTCGAGCGAAACTCCGGAGTAATAGCTGCCGGGCGCGTAGAAATAGTTCGCGCCCATCTTCTGCCAGGCGTGCCAGTTCTTCAGAACAACATTCGTATAGATCAGCGGGACCTTCACGGCAAAGTGTAGAGCCTCCTGCTGTTCTTTGGGTAGCTCGGCGCAGATGTAGGGAATCATCACGTGCCAGCAGGCCAGGACGCAGTTCGAGGCGTGAGCGCGATAGAGTTTCCCACCGGAGAAGTAGCTGAGCTCAACCTGTTTTGCATTCGAGCCGGCTACATGCGCGACCTTCACGACGGTGCTATTCAGACGCAGGCGAACGGGCGATGAGGGATCGTCGAGACGCGTGTAATTTGCGCGTGCCGTGACGATATCAAGATCGGTGGAGCCCGCAATTGCCGCTGGAATGAGTTTGCGCACGAGCAGACGCGCGATGGTGGCGTTGCCGTCAGGGAAGTGAAAGAAATACTTCTCGGCTTCCTCGTTGGGAATGGCGTCTCGATTCATGCCACGGCCCGGAGTGGGATCAAGTTTCATGCCGGTGAAGCCAGGGAGATCGAGGCCCCAGGCGTCCTGTGCGGAGACGGCGTCAATGCCCACGCCAAACAGTCCATGTGGTCCGGCCTGAAAGACCTTCACGATTTGCGGATCGACCTTTACTAGATCCGTGAGAAAAGCGGCGTAGCTCATCTTGGCCAAGCGCAGCTTCTTCTCGGAAGAGCTGAGACCGGGGAGGTAGTCCTGCTTGTCATGCAGTAGGCGAACGTAATCGTCCTTCGCTTTTTGCGACAACGGAGCGGTGGCGAGAAAGCGGGTCATGGCGGATTTGGCGATGTCGTCGTCTTCACCTTCACCGTTGGCAACCGAGCGCGGATCGGAAACAGACTGATCGGCGCCGAACGTCTCCTGGTCAAAGAAGATGTGCCGCGAGAGGCCGAACGAAGGATAGAGTTTCTTGTCGAAATATCTTGAATAGCTTGAAACATCAATACCGAGGTCGCGGATCATCGCCTGTGCCTGCGGGCTATACGGCTCCGGACTTTCGATCGAGTAAGTCCCTCCATAGCCAAGCAACATGCGGCCGTTGACGTGAAATTCATTGCGGCGCGCATGCCCACCGAAGTCATCATGATTTTCAAGAATGAGCACGCGAGCGGACGGTCCGGCTGCCTGGCGGAAGTAATAGGCCGAAGAGAGCCCGCTGATGCCTCCGCCCACCACGATGAGATCGAACTCCTCGCCGGTGTCGATGGGCTTGGGCGCGTGCGCCCAGAAGGTATCGTCGCGAAGCTGATGAGCTGGCTGGAAGCTGGCATCGGTGCTGCCACGCAATCCCGTGAGTGTCGGAGGATAGTAGCCGGGTGCATTCTGCGCGAGCGAGGGACCGTCGAGAATGGACCCAAGTGCATCGGGAACAATGGCCGCACCAACTACGAGTGCCGCCCCGTTCATAAAATCGCGGCGGCTGATATTCGTCTTCATTCCAAGTTCGCGGTCGCGCGAATCGTCCATGGGGCCTCCGGGAGATTAGGTTTCCTGCATGGCAGCGCGAACCAGGTCGGCTGCTTCCGGCGCCTGCGAACTTCGCATGCGCAGGCGATACCAGAGCAAAATCATTGCGAGTGAAAACAAAAAGATGATCGTGGAGATGGCGTTGATTTCCGGCGTCATGCCGCGACGCAGTCGCGACCAGATTTCCAATGGCAGCGTATTGTCGCGTCCAGTGAGGAAAAAGGTGACTGCGATTTCGTCCATGGAGAGCGTGAACAT
>CAZBCQ010000042.1:12424-28283 GCA_964490255.1 uncultured Terriglobales bacterium
CGCGTCCAGTGAGGAAAAAGGTGACTGCGATTTCGTCCATGGAGAGCGTGAACATGAGCAGGGCAGCGCCTACGATCGACAGCTTCAAATTCGGCAGCGTGACACGGAAAAGTGTTTGCCAGTAGTTCGCGCCGAGATCGAGAGAGGCTTCTTCCTGCGCGCGATCGAATTTCTGCAGTCCGGCGAATATTTCGGTGGTTGCGACGGATATGAGCGCAGTGCCGTGGCCGAACGCAATCGACCAGAGGCTGAGCTTCATGCCTACCGCGACCCAGAGCATGAGGAGGGAGAGTCCGGTGATGATGCCTGGAAGAATGAGGGGCAGAAGCACAAGGCGCCGGAACAGCGCTTTGCCGGGGAACGAAACGCGATCGAGTGCGAGCGCCGCAGGTGTGCCGATGACCAATCCGATAAGGACGGCGCAGGCGGCCACGATCAGGCTGTTCAGGACGGCGTCCCACATAGCGGAATCGGAAAACAGTTCGCGATACCAACTGAGCGTGAGCCCGGTAGGCGGGAACCCACTAACGGCCGGGCCGTTAAAGGAATAGAGAATCAGAATGGCGATAGGCAGATAAAGGAACGCAAATACCAGAAGCACGTGCAGCTTTAGCCAGGCCGGAGAGGAGTTGAGCGCATGCGTCTTCATCATGTGAAACTCCAGCGCTTCTCGAGGCGTTCGGTTACGAAAAGCAGACCAATAACGAGCACCATCATGCAAAACGATATGGCGGCACCCAGAGGCCAGTTGTACGCGGCTCCGAAGAGGCTGACCACGATGTTGGAAATCATGACGCCACTCGGTCCGCCGAGCAACAGGGGAGCGAGGAAGTCACCCAGGCTGAGAACGAAGGCGAAGGTCGCTCCGGCAAAAACGCCGGGCAACGACAAAGGAAGAATCACACGCCAAAATGTCTTCAGCGGCGGAGCGCCGAGATCCTGCGAAGCTTCGATGAGCGGCCGCGGTATATGTTCCATGGCCGCGTAGACGGGTAGAAACACGAACGGCGTGTAGATGTGCGTCAGTGTGATGATGACTGCGAACGGACTGTACAGTAGAAACGAGATCGGTCCGTGGGTGATGTGCAGGTACTGCAGCGAGGTGTTCAGGACTCCGTCGCTACCGAGGATTGTCTTCCACGCGTACGCGCGCACCAGGTAGCTGACCCACAGCGGGATGATGACGAGCTGATAGAGAAGATGCTTGTGTTTCGCATAGAAGGACAGGTAGTAAGCCAGCGGGTACGCGAGCAACAGCGATACTACGGTGACCGCGGCAGCAATGCGCATTGAGCGCAGCAACACTTCAAGATAGACAGGCACGCGGAAGAGTTCGCGGTAATTCGCGAGATTCCGGGTGCGCTGAATGGTTTGGAACGAAGAGACGCTCCAGAAGCTGTAACAGAAGAGAATGGCGTAGGGCAGCAGCAGAAACGCCACTACCCAGAAGACGGGTGGAAGTGCTACGGCGAGTCGGTAGGCACGCGAGAACATCAGCCAGCCTCCGAATCGCGAACAAGGACCGCGTCCGCAGGATCAAATGAAAAGTCTTCTTCGTCGCCGAGTGTCGCCTGAGCCGACAGGCGCGCTGTAAGTGTGAGTCCGGAAGCGCAGCGCAGTTGGACGGAGTTAACGGCACCGAGAAAGGACTGGTTAACGACAACGGCGGAGAAGCGAACGCGGTCGGCGGAGGTTGAGAGATGGATCGCTTCGGGCCGCAAGGAAAAGACGGCTTTACCTTCAGGTGCCGAGCAAGGAAAAAAGAGTGGAGCGCAGGATGCGACACGATTGCGCACTTCGCAGTTGAGTAGATTGCTCTGTCCGAGAAAACTGGCGACATAAGCGGTCGCTGGACGAGAGTAGATCTCGCGCGGCGGCGCGACCTGCTCCAACAAGCCATTGCGCAGAAGCGCGATCCGGTCGGACATCGCCATAGCTTCCTGTTGATCGTGCGTGACGAAGATGAAGGTTATGCCAACTTCGCGCTGAAGGGCCTTCAACTCAAGTTGCATTTGCGTGCGCAGATTGGCGTCGAGTGCTGAGAGCGGTTCATCGAGGAGCAACAGGCGTGGACGATTTACCAGCGCGCGTGCCAGCGCGATGCGCTGCTGCTGACCGCCACTGATCTTTGCCGGACGAGCGGAGGCGAACGCCTCCATTTTCACCATGGCGAGTGCGTCGGTCACGCGCTGTTTGACCTCAGCCTCGCCAACGCGGGCGATGCGCAAGCCGTAAGCAACGTTTTCAAAAACGGAGAGATGTGGAAACAACGCGTACTGCTGAAAGACGGTGTTCACATGCCGGCGAAACGGCGGAAGCAGGTCGAGGCGCTCGCCGCACATCCAGAGCTCGCCTTCGTCGGGTAATTCGAACCCGGCAATCAGGCGAAGAAGAGTCGTCTTACCGGACCCGCTCTCGCCAAGGATGGTAAGAAACTCGCCTTCGACGATTTGCAGCGAGAAGTTGCGCAGGACCGTGTTGTTTCCAAAACGCTTAGTGACCTCGCGAATCTCGAGCAAAGGCGCAACGATGGCAGAAGGTACCGCGATCCCGGCTTTGGCGTCGGTGGCCATTGGGCTTGTTTACTGGGCGGCCTTCACTTCGTTCCAGATCTCGTTATATTTGGCGCGGCGCGGAACGTTCTGCCAGAAGTAAATATGTTTCTGATAAGCGTCCACGTCATCGAGATGAAGGTTTTGCTTCTCGGCGGCGGTCATGAACTGGGCAGCTCCGGGATTTGCAGGCGCGTAGCCGGTCACGTCGGTTACCTTCTTCTGGGTCTGCGCTTCGATCATGAACTCTAGAAATTGCTGCGCGAGTTCTTTGTTGTTGCTAGCGGAAGTGATCATCAGGTGGTCGATCCACCCGGTCGTGTTCTCCTTAGGGATCACTTCGCCGACAGGAAAGTTCTGCTTGCGCAACTGATTCGTCATGAGAGGCCATCCCATGGCGGCCACTACTTCGCGATTTTGAAATAGATTCGTAAGTTCGCCGCCGGTGGTCCACATTTTGCGGATGTTCGGTTTGAGCTCAAGCAGCTTGTGTTTTACATTCGCGAGTTGCGCATCGCTGAGGTTGTAGAGATGCGACGGATCGGGCTGGTCGTAGCCGAGCAGTTGCGCCGCCATGTAGACGCTCGAGAGATCGTCCCACACCGAGATCTTGCCGCGGTACTTCGGATCCCAGAGAACGCTCCAACTGTCGGGAGGCGTAGTGAAAACGCTCGCATCATAGACAAGCGGATTCGGTCCCCACATGAAGGGAACACCGTAGGTTTTGCCGGCAATCCTCACAATGGTAAGGGAAGTGAGAGCAGGCGAGAGCTGGCTGTAAGAAGGCAGCTTGGAAACGTCGAGCGGTGCCGCGAGCCCAGCAGTGGCGATCGAAGTGGCGACGTCGCTCGAGGGTGAAATGACGTCGTAATTGCTGGCGCTTCCGCCCCGTAGCTTGGCGACGAGCTCGTCGCTCGAACCCATATAGGACGCGGCGACCTTGCAGTGATACTTCTGTTCGAATTCTCGGACGAAGGAAGGATCGGCGTACCCTTCCCAAACGAGCAGACTCAGAGTGGGCGTTTTCTTCGCGCAGCTGCAGAAGGTTCCCAACAGCAGCAGCAACAGTAGAGCTTTGGTGAAGGCAGTTCTCACGGGCGAACCTCGCGCTCCCCACTTCTCTGAAGCCAAAGCGCCGCTAGAAAGTAGGCGGCGTATTAATCCACATCACCACGGTCTGACGTTTGCCAGGATTATGCCACTCGTGGGGCGTGCCGCTATCGAAATAAAGGCTATCACCGGGAGTGAGCGTGTAATTCTGTCCCGCAATCGAAATCTCCAATTTGCCCTGCAGCACGTGAAGAAATTCTTCGCCGTTATGCGAATACGCGCTGCCGCTGCCCGCACCCGGAGCGATTCGAAATATATGTGGTTCCATCGCGGTATTGCCCCACGCCAGCAATTCCATCTGAACACCAGGCCCTGCGCTCAGCTTCTTGCGATCTTTCGGACGAACCAGATATGGGTTGGTGTTGGAAGGCTGAAATAGATCGAGCACGTTGATCTTGTAGAAGTGCGCGAGCTTACGCAGCGTGCCCACGGACGCACTCATCTGCGAGCGCTCCAGCGCGCTGAGAAAACCAGTCGAAATTCCAATGGCAGCGGCTGCCTGCTGCAACGATAGCTGTCGTTCACTGCGAACGCGACGGAGCAACGCGCCCAGTCCGGTTCCATTCGCAGGCGCAGGAGACGATTCCACGAACGGCAGGCTTCCTCCGCGCTTTAATAACTCCGCGATGGCCAGTGCGTTGAGTCCTCGTTGCTTGCGGAGAAAGCGCGCGCGTTTCAAGATGCGCACATCTTCTGAGCTGTAGAGGCGATATTTGCTGTCGGTGCGTTTGGGACGAATTACACCCAGCCGCTCCCAGGAACGGATCACAGTGGCCGAAATTCCAACCATGCGCGCTACATCACCGATCTTCAGGTAAGTCGTTTTCTGCCCGACTTGGAACTTCTCAGAGTCGCTCAAACCAGAATTCTCTTGACACGTAAAACTCTGTTCTCTAACCTTGCGCGATTATAGCAAGGTTTGTTGTCTCGGCAAGCCATTTCCAAAGCGGTGGGGACCGCCAGCACTTCGTCAGAGAGTTTCTGGTCGTTGGGGAATTTGGAGCTGCGCATGGGACGTAACTTCCGTTTGTGTTGCATCTGTACCTTATCTGTAGTTCTTCTGTCCGCGGCGGCAATCGCAGACACAACCGGTCGCGTGCTTGGTCGCGTGACTGATCCTTCCGGAGCGATCGTTCCGAATGCTAAGGTCACGCTCGTCAACGAAGACACCGGGCTGTCACGGTCAGCTCAAACTGACGGCAGCGGTGATTACAACTTCATACAGGTTCCTGTAGGCAACTACAGGCTGGAGACCGAGCTAACCGGCTTCAAGAAGAGCGTTCAGCGTGGCATTGTTCTGCAACTGAACCAGGTTCTGACGCTCAACATGACGCTGGCGCTAGGTGCGACTCAGGAAGTGGTGGATGTGAGTTCAGAGGCGCCACAGGTGGACACCACCAGCACGCAACTTGGCGCTGTGGTAAACGACCGCGCCGTATCGGAATTGCCGCTCAACGCGCGCGACACGTATCAATTCCTGCAATTGCAGCCTGGAGTGCAATCGCAACTGGGCGGCAGCGGCAGCACTTTCTACGGCAGCGACAAAGCCGGCTCGGTGTCGGTGAACGGCGGCCGCGGCCGCGCCAACAATTTCAATGTGAATGGCGGCGATGCGAACGACCAGTTCGTAAACCTGCCGACAGTGCAGCCCAGTCCCGACACGATCGAAGAATTCAAGGTCATCACGAACACGTTCGACGCGGAGTATGGGCGGAATTCCGGTTCCGTCGTCAATGTGGTTACAAAATCTGGTACGAACGAGTTTCATGGCAACGCCTACGAATACTTCCGCAATACGGTTCTGAACGCGCAGGGATATTTCAACACAGTCAAGCCGCAATCCAACCAGAACCAGTTCGGCGGCACGCTGGGTGGACCGATTAAAAAAGACCGCGCGTTTTTCTTTGGATCGTACGAGGGACGCCGGGTGCGTCAAGGAGTTTCCGGGTTAAACGTGCCCGTGCCGGACAGCAATCAAAGGCAAGGCATTTTCCCGACGGCAGATCCGCAAGGGAATCCGATTGCCTTCGTTGGGACGCTGACAGATCCCTTCCTGGCTGACGTGATCAATGCGCGCGGCAATGGCGCATGCGGCGCGGCAATAGCGGCGAACACCGGATCGCCTGCGGCTGCGGGTACTGCATGGGGACAGATCTTTCCGAACAATGTGATCCCGACTTCCTGCATGGATCCGGTTGCGGTCAACCTGATGAACAACTACATCCCGAACGCTAACCGCTCAGGTGGCTACTATCAGGCTGTTCCCGTCAGCAGAGATACCCAGGATCAGTTCACAACCCGTTTCGACTACCGCATCAACAACAATCAGAACTTCAGCGCTTACTATTACTTCACGGACGACAACAATTTCCAGCCATTCAACAATTTCCAGGCTGGCGGCGCTACGGTGCCCGGATTCGGCGGATTGGTCGATTCGCGTTATCAACAAATTAACGTGAGCCATACCTGGACCCTCAGCAACTCATTGGTGAACGAAGGCCGGTTCACCTACATGCGTGAAGGACAGGGGACATTCCAGCACCCGCAGACCACAGGGGCTATCCCAAGCTTCTGCTCCGGTGATGCGCAGACGTATTGCTTCACTGGCACGACAGATGCGCCCGCAGCGTTTACGAACCCACTATATGGACTTGATGCTTCAAACCCGAAGTATGGAATTACGCCTGGACTGCCTTCGCAGCACACCAGCTTGCCATTCATTTCGATTGGAGGCGGCGCGGTGATCGGCAACAACTTCGAGGGCGAACTTCCTCAGGTCGGGAATACGTTGTCGTGGTCTGACAATCTGAGCTGGGTCAAGGGAAACCACACACTGAAGTTCGGCGCCCAGGTGCAGCGTTCGCTGTTCGACCAGACTCTCTACTACAACGTGAACGGCTGGTACACCTTCGACAGCAGCGGATACAACGCCATGCCGCTGGCAGCCGCGGATGGCTCCAGCAGTAATTATTCAAGCAATTATCCCGGATTCCTGCTCGGCTTGGCGGACGCGTATTCGCAGGGGTCAGCGCAAACCGAGCACGTGCGGACCACCTCTCTTTCTCTCTTCGCGCAGGATAGCTGGAAGATGAAGCCGAACCTCACCCTGAACTACGGTCTGCGCTGGGAGCTGACCACTCCACTTACGGACGCTCTCGGACATGTGCAGACTTTCCGGCCGGGCGAGAACAGCACGAAATATCCATGTACGAATACTCCGATCGAAAATTGTCCGACGGGCCTCGTGGTTCCCGGCGATCCGGGCGTACCCGCCGGCCTGACTTCCACTTATTACAAAGCCTTTGCGCCGCGCGTTGGCCTCGCTTACAGCCCTAATTTCAACGACGGCCCACTCGCGAAGTTGTTTGGCCGGCAGGGAGCAACGAGCATTCGCACTGGTTGGGGGATGTTCTACAACCCCATGGAGCAGTTGGTGCTCGAGCAATTCGGCGCGGAACCGCCGTTTGGCAGCAGTCCGGGATTCAACAATACGCTGTTCAATACGCCGTTCATTCAGCAGAACGGCACGCAGATTCCGAACGGGTTCAACGGCATTCTGACTCCACCCGCGGGACAGGATCCGGGTTGGAGCAACTACAAGCCGATTCTGATGTACGGCGACTTTCAGCCGCACCTGCGCACACAATACTCGGTGCAGTACAACTTCACCGTCCAGAGAGAACTAGCGCGAGACGTGATGTTCCAGATCGGCTACGTGGGTTCGCAGGGACACCGGCTGCTTGCGTCGCACGACATCAATCCGTCCAATCCGCAAACGTGCCTGGACATCATGAGCATTGCGAATAACGACCCGACTGCGGTGACGGATGGGTCTGGCAACCAGACTAACTGCGGACCCTATTCCGAGGATGCGCCTTTTGCTGTAAACGTGCCGAATGGAATGGCGTTCCACTTGCCGAACGGGCAAACCGTAGCCGGGTCTGGACAGACGCTTCATTTCGTTGGCTTGCGTCCGTATTCGTCTCCGAATTGCAACTGGAACACGGGGGCTGGTTGTCCTAGTGACGGTACGCCGATTTTCACGAATATTTTTGCCGAAGACACGATTGCGAACTCGGCATATAACGCGCTGCAGATGATGCTGGAAAAGCGCTTCTCGCATGGACTACAACTTCAGGCGGCGTACACTTGGAGCAAGTCGCTGGATTGGGCCTCCAGCTTTGAAGAGACTCTGAATCCCTACAACTTCAAGGCCAGCCGCGCTCTCTCGTTGTTCAACGCACCGCAGCGTTTCGTCATCAACTATTATTGGGAGATTCCGACCGGCAAGCACGAAGGCTGGAAGGGCAAAGTCGTAGATAATTGGGCTATCTCCGGGATCACGCAATTTCAGAGTGGATTTCCGATTCGCCTGCAAACCCAGAACGATAACGAACTCATCAGCAGCTTGTTCTTTATCGGCACGGGCGCGCCCCAGATGACAGGTACGAAGATGACCGTCCTCAATCCGAAGAAGTCGGATACTCACCTGTACCTGGATCCGGGACAGTTCAACGACCCGGCGTTGGGGACATTTGCCACTACGCCGCGTTCGCTCTGCTGCGGTCCGGGAACGAATCAATGGGACATGACATTCTCGAAGCGGATTCCGATAACGGAAGCGAAGTACTTCCAGTTCCGCACCGATATTTTCAACGTGTTTAACAAGACGCAGTTCTTCAATCCGGATGGAAACTTCTCCAACTCCACGTTTGGACAAGTTCTGCAGGCACGCGATCCGCGCCTGATCCAGTTCGCCTTGAAGTTCTATTTCTAACGCTTCGATTTGAGCGCGGAGGTTCACGCCTCCGCGCATCCTTCGCGATAAGAAGACAGTAGTTGGAGGAATTGTGTACACCGCTCTGCAACATGAGTTAGACAGTTACGTGCTCCGCACGCCTAGATCGGCGGAAGCGCACAAACGCAATCTGCAGCGATTGCCCCTCGGAGTAGCCAGCAACTACCGGGCGTACGATCCGTATCCGATTTTTGCGAAAGAAGGCCAGGGAAGCAAACTTCGCGACGTCGATGGAAACGAGTACATCGACCACAATTTGACATTCGGTGCTCTCATGGCGGGCCATTGCCATCCCGCGGTGATGAAGGCGGTAGAAAAGCGGTTGAGCACCGGAACGATGTTCGGCATGCCGCACGACATGGAATGGGAGCTTGCCGAAGAAATCTGCGCGCGTTTCCCGGTGGAGATGGTTCGCTTCGGATCGAGCGGTACCGAGGCCACCATGCATGCTGTTCGCTTGTCACGCGCCGCAACGGGCCGGGACAAGATCATCAAGTTCGAAGGCGCGTATCACGGTCTGCACGACAGCGCACTGGTCAGCGTAAAACCCAAGGCAAAGGAATTTGGCGATATCAACTCGCCTACTCCAGTTCCGGGTGGACTCGGAGTCCCCAAGGGCACGCTCGACAACGTGCTGATCGCGACCTTCAACGACCTGAGCTCAGTTGAGCGCAAGTTCAAAGAGTACCCCGGGCAGATCGCTGCGATCATCCTCGAGCCGATCATGATGAATGTGGGGCTTTGCATTCCTCAGAAGGGATTTCTTGAGGGGCTGCGGGAACTCTGCACGAAGAACGGCTCGCTGCTGATCTTCGACGAAGTGAAGACGGGCGCGAAACTTGGATGGGGCGGAGCATCGGAATACTTCGGCGTGAAGCCCGACATGATCTGCCTGGCAAAATCGATTGGCGGTGGCTTCCCGCTTGCCGCCTTCGGCACCCACAAGTGGGTGATGGATCTGATCTCCGACCACAAGGTGTTTCACGGCGGAACGTACAACACGAATCCGGTTTCAATGGCGGCCGGCATTGCCACTTTCCGCGAAGTGCTCACCCGTGAGAACTATGCGCATGTCGACAAGCTCAGCAAGAAACTGGCGGATGGCTATCGCAAGACGATCGCGAAGGTCGGCCTGCAGGCGTACATCGCTTCCGCCGGCGCGAATGGTGCACTGATGCTCTACCCGCAGGAGATTCGCAACTATCGTGACTGGATCACGATTGATGAAGATCTCTGGCGTCACTACTGGTTCGGCATGGTCAATCGTGGCGTGATGGCGCAGCCTTACTGGTGGGATGAGCAGTGGACGATCTCTGTCCAGCACACTGAAGCGGACATCGACAAGCATCTGGCGGCGTTCGACGATCTCGCTTCCGATCTGGCAAAAGCGCAGCAGGAGCGCGGGGACGCCGTGGCCGCTGCACACTAGCGAGGAATACTTTGCCTTCGGGTCACGACAATCAATGCGGCGCTCCAGACCTGAAACGGGTTCTGGGACGCCGCGATTTGGTCCTGCTGTTCGTGGTGGCGGTGTTCAACCTGAACGTTGTGCCGTCGATCGCCGCGAACGGAGGAGTGACCGTCTGGCTGTGGATCATCTCGCTCATGCTCTTCTTCTGGCCACAGGGAATCGCGGTGATCGAGTTGTCGCACCGATATCCCGGAGAAGGTGGTGTCTATCTCTGGGCGAAAGAAGTGTTCGGCGACTTTCACGGTTTCCTCTCTGGTTGGTGCTACTGGACCAACAACATGCTTTACGTGCCGACTGTGATGCTCTACTTCGTCGGCGTGTCGGTGTTTGTGCTTGGCCCCAGCGCGCAGCACCTCGCAGATAGCCGAGTGTTTGCCTTGAGCGCGTCGGCCGTGTTGCTGACGTTACTTGTGGTGCTGAACGTGGTCGGCCTCGGTGTGGGCAAGTGGATCAACAATATTGGCGGGATCGGAACCTTCATTGCCGCGTTCACGCTGATTGGACTCGGAGTGGTGATTTGGCTGCGTTTCGGAACGACGGTCACTGCGGCTGATTTCCGAATCCCGGCCGATCCGCGATTCGTGCTGAATTCCTTCGGGGTGATTTGCTTCGGACTCGTGGGTCTGGAGTTGGCCTCGGTGATGGGTGATGAAATCAAGGACCCGCAGCGCAATTTGCCGGGTGCTGTGGCCTGGGGCGGCGTACTTTCCGGTGCGCTCTACATAGGTGCGACGCTCACGCTGCTCCTGGCAGTAGGTAAAGGCGATATCAGCGTGCTGCAAGGGATCGTTCAGGCCGTAAGCCACATGGCAGGCAAGATCGGAATGACATGGGTTGTATCGCCATTCGCGCTGATGTTGAGCATCTCGATCGCCGGCATTGGGTCGGCATGGCTGGCTGGTTCGGCGCGCATACCGTTTGTCGCGGGGCTGGATTCGTATCTACCCGAGTGGCTGGGGAAGGTGCATCCAAAATACAGGACGCCCTACATGGCACTAATCGTTCACGCCGGTGTGTCGTTTGCGTTGTGCCTGATGTACTTCGCGCATGCCGGCGTGCAGGAAGCGTTTCAGACCATGTTGTCGCTGGCCGTGGTGCTGCAACTGGTGCCGTTTCTGTATATGTTCGGAGCGCTACTAAAGCTTGCCGCAAAACCCGATCGAGAAGGTCACTATAGCCGACCGGTTCTAGTGTTGGCGGGCATCAGTGGCTTGGTCACGACGACGCTGGGTATCGTGCTGGTATTTTTTCCGGCGCAGACGATCGTATCCATCTGGGCATATGAGTTGAAGATGGTTGCCGGAACGGTGTTTTTCATTGGCATTGCGTGGTTCTTGTTCTACGTGTACGGCGCACGCCGCAAGAGCAGAGCAGCTGGCGAGCTCTTGACTGGCGCATAGTCGCTGCGGAGTTTCGGAGGATTTATGTCAGGCGCGGTACAAACTGCGGCACGCACTTATCAACTCTTCATTGGTGGCAAGTTCGTCGACAGCAAAGATCGGAAGACGTTTCCTGTGTACGACCCGTCCACCGAAGAGGTGATTGCGTACGCACCAGAGGCTGGGCCCGCGGACGTGGATGCTGCGGTGAAGTCGGCGAAAGAGGCGTTCGAGACCTGGTCGCAGACCACGGCGCAGGAACGCGGGCGAGTTTTGTTCCGACTGGCGGAGCGCATCCGAAAGGAAGCGGAATCGCTGGCGCATCTGGAGTCACGAAACGGTGGCAAGCCGATCGTCGAAGCGGAGTTCGACATTGCCGATGTTGCGACCTGTTTCGAATATTACGGCGGACTGGCGACCAAGATTACTGGGCATGTAAATCCCGTGCCTGACAACGCGCTGAGTCTTTCGCTGAAGGAACCGGTGGGTGTTGCAGGGCAGATCATTCCGTGGAACTATCCGCTGCTGATGGCCGCATGGAAGCTGGCTCCAGCCTTAGCCGCAGGGTGCACGTGTGTGCTGAAACCAGCGGAGCAGACGCCCTTGACGGCGCTGGAAATGGGCTCGTGGTTCGAGGATGTGGGACTGCCGCCGGGAGTGGTGAACATCATCACCGGATTTGGCGAGACTGCGGGCGCGCCGCTCGTCACCCATCCTGACATCAACAAAGTTGCGTTCACCGGCAGCGCCGAAGTGGGCAAGAAGATCATGAAAGCCGCGGCGGATTCGGTAAAACGAGTAACGCTGGAGCTTGGCGGGAAATCGCCGAACATATTCTTCGCCGACGCGGATTTCGAGGCAGCAATCGATGGCGCGCTGTTCGGGGTGTTCATCAACCAGGGTGAGGTTTGTTCCGCAGGCAGTCGCGTGCTGGTTGAGAAAAAGATCTACAAGAACTTCATCGATGCGATGACCGAGAAAGCAAAACGCATCAAGCTGGGTCCGCCGCTCGAGCGCGAGACGAAGATGGGCCCAGTGGTCAACAAAGAGCAGTGGGAGCGTGTTCGCAGATACCAGGAAATCGGGAAGAAAGAAGCGAAGGTCGCGACCGGCGGCGGTGTGCCGAAGTCGTTCGGTAAGGGCTATTACGTCGAGCCGACCATCTTCTATGATGTCGACAACAGTGCACGCATCGCGCGCGAAGAGATTTTTGGTCCCGTTTGCGCGGTAATCCCCTTCGAAGATGAGAAGGACGCGATCCGCATCGCGAACGATTCGCCTTATGGATTAGCGGCTGCCGTGTGGTCGCGCGACATTTACAAGGCGCTGCGCATGGTGAAGTCGTTGCGTGCGGGGATCGTATGGGTCAATCACATGCAGCCCACCTATGTAGAAGCGCCGTGGGGCGGATACAAGCAGTCGGGCTTCGGTCGCGAGTTGGGACCGTGGGGAATCGAGGAGTATCTCGAAACCAAGCAGGTGCACATCAACCTGAACGAGCAGCCGATTGGATGGTACTGAGCGATGGCGAGTATTCAACTTCGCACCGCGATTCCGGGACCGCGCTCGCAAGAATTGATGCGACGCCGCACGCACGCCGTGCCGCGGGGCGTGTTCCATTCCACTCCGGTATTTGCGGCGAGGGCGGAAGGTGCGCTGGTGGAGGATGTTGATGGGAACAACTTTCTCGATCTCGCGGGCGGCATTGGATGCGTGAACACCGGACACAGAGCCGAGCCGGTGCTCGCGGCAATTCGCGATCAAATAGACCGGTATCTGCATACGTGCTTCAGTGTGTCGCCCTACGAGGGATACATCGAACTTGCCGAGCGCTTGAATCAGCTGACGCCGGGAAAATTTTCCAAGAAGACACTCATCCTTAATACGGGATCCGAGGCGGTCGAAAATGCCGTAAAGATTGCCCGTGCTTACACGAAGCGTCCGGCAGTCATCTGCTTTGAAGACGCGTTCCATGGACGCACGCTGCTTGCTCTCTCTCTGACCAGC
Organism: uncultured Terriglobales bacterium; assembly: GCA_964490255.1. Lineage (GTDB taxonomy): Bacteria > Acidobacteriota > Terriglobia > Terriglobales > Acidobacteriaceae > JAJPJE01. The sequence goes on from CAZBCQ010000042.1 coordinate 25,742, forward strand.
AAGACGCATCCGTACAAGGCGGGGTTTCAGCCGTTTGTTTCTGATATCTATCGCATTCCGTACGCATACTGCTACCGGTGCAGCTTCGGGCAGGATCCTTCCACCTGCGAACTGGATTGTGCGCGGCATCTCGAGCAGGTATTCAAACGTGTCGTCGCGGCAGAAAGTGTAGCCGCCATGGTCATAGAGCCGGTGCTGGGAGAAGGCGGATTCATTGCGCCACCACCTGTGTATTACCGCACCCTGGCGGAGATCTGCCGCAAACACGGAATCTTGTTCATCGCCGATGAGGTGCAGACGGGAATCTGCCGCACCGGTTCGCTGTTCGCGTGCGAGCAATATGGCGTTCAGCCCGACATGCTGCTCTCGGCGAAGTCGCTCGGCGGAGGACTGCCTATATCTGCGATCACCGGTCGCGCCGAAATCATGGACTCCACCGAGGTCGGCGGACTGGGTGGAACATTCATCGGAAATCCGGTTTCATGTGCGGCGGCGCTGGCGGTGCTCGAGATGGTCGAGCGAGAACGACTAAGCGAGCGCGCGCAGAAACTGGGGCACCGATTTATGGAGCGCGCCACGCGCTGGAAGAATCAACATCCCGTCATTGGACAGATCCACGGCCTGGGTGCAATGCGTTCGTTGGAACTAGTCCGCGATCAAGGCACGCGTGAGCCTGCCAGCGACGCAGCGAAAGCGATTGTCCGCTATTGCTACGAGCACGGAGTATTGACGATTTCGGCGGGCACGTTCAGCAACATCATTCGCCTATTGATGCCTCTGGTGATTACGGACGAACAATTCGAAGAGGCGCTTGCGGTGCTCGAGTCGGCGCTTGAAAGCGTGAGTGGAGCGCCGGTTGCCGCCGGCTTGAATCGGAGTAGTCATGCCTAGCGAAATCGCAACCATCGCAAGGGGATGTTTCATAAACGGCAAATGGGTCACTCGTGGCGAAGTGAGTGAGATTCATTCGCCTTACGATGGAAGTGTGGTCGGGGCCGTGCACCTGGCGGCGAAAGAAGAAGTCGAGGCCGCGATCCAGGCTGCTGTAGCCGCATTCGAGACCACAAAGAAACTGGGCTCCTATCAACGGAAAGCCGTCCTGCAGAAGATCAGCAATCGCATTGAGAATCGACGCGAAGAGTTTGCGCGCAGTATTGCGCTCGAAGCAGGTAAGCCGATCAAAACCGCTCGTGCGGAAGTTGATCGCGCCATCTTTACTTTTTCTGTCGCGGCCGAGGAGGCCACGCGAATTGGTGGAGAATACCTCCCTCTGGACTGGCAGGAGTTTACGGCCGGGCGCTGGGGCATTGAGAAGCGCTTTCCACTTGGACCAATTGCCGCGATCACGCCATTTAATTTTCCTCTGAATCTGGTGGCGCACAAGATCGCCCCGGCGATTGCCGCCGGATGCACGATGGTGCTGAAGCCTGCTCCGCAGACGCCCTTGACGGCGCTGATGCTCGCCGAAGCGGTCGATGAATCTGGCTGGCCGGCTGGTGCGTTAAATGTGTTACCCATGGCGAACGAGCAAGCGGCGCTGATCGTTTCCGACGACAGGCTCAAGATGTTGACCTTCACCGGAAGCGCAGCCGTTGGCTGGCAGCTGAAGGCAAAATCCGGCAAGAAGCGAGTCGTGCTCGAGTTGGGCGGCAACGCCGGCGTGATCGTCCACTCGGATGCGGACGTGGCGTACGCGGTCGACCATTGTGTGACGGCTGGTTTCAGCTATGCCGGGCAAAGCTGTATTTCCGTGCAACGCATCCTGGTGCATCGTCCTATATATGAGCGCTTGCTCGATAGCTTCGTAAGTCATGTGAAAAAACTGAACACAGGTGATCCGCTGTCCGAGTCGACCGATGTTGGTCCCTTGATCCGCGAGCAGGATGCGATTCGCGCCATCACCTGGGTCGAGCGCGCGGTGCAATCGGGCGCGACGCTTCTGACTGGCGGATCGCGCAAAGGCTCGATCGTCGAGCCCACTGTACTCACGAAGACCACGCCTGCGATGGACGTCAACTGCGAAGAAGTGTTTGCGCCCGTGAAGACCGTCGAACCCTACGACAATTTCAGCACAGCCATTCAGCAAATCAACGACTCGCGTTACGGATTGCAAGCGGGCGTGTTTACCAATGATGTCCGATTGCTCTTCCAGGCATACAACGAACTGGAAGTTGGTGGCGTGATCGCCGGTGATGTGCCCACGTTCCGCATCGACCACATGCCTTACGGCGGCGTGAAGGACTCAGGTCTGGGCCGCGAAGGATTGCGCTACGCTATTGAGGAAATGACCGAGCCGAAGCTGCTTGTCATGAACATTCGATAACAATTATGAGTACGCTGAGAGCAACTCAAGTAGACACAGTAAAAAACTACATCGGTGGCGATTGGAAGACGCCGCAAAGCGCCGAGCATCTGAAGGTCGTGAATCCGGCGACGCAAAAGGTGCTGGCGACGGTTCCGGTTTCTGATGCAGCCGAAGTGAACGCCGCAATTACTGCAGCCAGCAAGGCTTTTCCCGGGTGGCGGGCGACGCCTCCGGAAG
>CAZBCQ010000043.1:0-4469 GCA_964490255.1 uncultured Terriglobales bacterium
AGCGTCTGACTACGAATCAGAAGGTCGGGAGTTCGAATCTCTCAGGGCGCGCCATGACATTCTCACCTAACACCCTGACGCTCGGGCCTGCGCCATCATCGCTATTCGCTTGAGCAGCTGGCTTGTGACCGCACCGCTACATACGGGCTCCTATGGTTTTGCGTCACACTTTCGATCGACGATCAATGATCTGAACCAAGCTTGAGTCGAGCCCTTCTCAGGCTGTAACTGCAGCTTTTCCGCCAATAGGAATTTTTGCCTTCTTTCATCTGAACCGGCAACTCTCGATTACAATTCCGCTGGATCCATCCCTTCAAGGTGGGCTCTATGAATCGCTTTGCGACATGTGTTATGGCCGTAGCGTTCTTCGGCATTTCGACCGCCGCATTTGCTCAGGATTCAGCGGGCGGAAAACTTTGTGTCAGCATCATGCAGGGAAGCGGCGGGAATACTTCACCTACTGTCTCCCGCGATGCGCTCGTGAAAGCATTGGAAAAGCAGAAGAACCTGAAAGGCACGACCGCCCCCCTAAACGCCTCCGTAGCCGAAGAATTATCCGCGGAGGCCAAACAGAAGGGTTGTGCTTATTTGGTTATTACCAATCTGGCCGAAGATCACACTGAGTCGGCCTATGGCCCTGGCGTACTCATGAGTACGACGATCCCCACGTTTTTTGTCACAGTCGATTACAAGCTGGTGAAGGCCAGTGATGGGTCCAATCTGTCGAGTGGCTCGGTGAAAGCGCAAGACACAGGTTCTCAGCAGAATGCAGTGAACATCAGCATGAACAAAATGGCCAGTAAGATAGGCGGAGCCCTTAAGGGCAAATAGCAAAGAGCTACTATCGGCGAGGCGCCTGCCGTTCTTTGCGGATGCTCTCGAACTTCGCCGCCAACGCGTCCAACTCTTCGTCGGACAGCCGCTCGATCTGGATCATGTCGTTGTGTGCCCGCTGGATTGATCGAATGATCTCGTCGAGCTTCAAATGAATTGCCCGGGCGTCGCGGTTCTGCGTGTTCTGTATCAGGAAGACCATCAGGAAGGTGACAATGGTTGTGGCCGTATTGACCACCAGTTGCCATGTATCTGAGAACTTGAAATACGGACCTGAGATGGCCCAACCGAGGATGACAGAAATAGCGAGGAAAAACGCCCACTTGCTGCCGACAAGCAAAGAGGTCCGTGCCGCGAAGCTCTGAAACCAACTCCCCAGCCCGTCGCTCTTGCGGTTTTCCTGTAGCATGGTCGCGACCGGCTCAGATGCGTCCAAGCAGCAGCAAAATGATCAGGATCAGCGCTACCAGACCAAGTCCGCCGCTCGGGTAGTATCCCCAACTGCGGCTATATGGCTACGACGGCAATGCGCCGATCAACAACAGAATCAAAATCACCAAAACAATAGTTCCAAGCATTGGCGCTCCTTCAGCAATCAATCAGCTACGCAGAATTGGACGTGAGGCCCGCGCACGAGGTTGTGTACCGAAGCTCCTGTCACAGTCTGTAGCCCCATATGGCAGTCTCTGTGACTTGAGTTGGCAACTCAGGATTAAAGAACCGGCATCTCGCACCATGATGTGCTCCGCTATCTCGCAATGACAAACGGAGTTGGCGAGCTAAGCGTCGGAAAGCGTCCTGCCAAGACAAGTCCGCGCGCTTTGGTAAAAACTTATTTACTGGACAGCTCTTCGTCTCTTAAGAGAACCGCGCCACTGAATCGGGTTTGAGCGCTCCTGGCTTGCAAAATGCAAGCGAATCAGGTGCAAGCCGAGTAAGTAAGAGGAAGGAACATTGAATGCGAACACGTTTGTCGCTTCGTTCGCTGTTGATCACCATCGCGATGCTGACCATTTCAATGGCATCGTTCGCCCAAATAGAGATTTCCGTCAACTTCGCGCCGCCTGAACTACCCGTCTACGAGCAGCCTCTTTGCCCGGGCGACGGCTACATATGGACTCCCGGATACTGGGCTTGGGATGGCGACGACTACTTCTGGGTGCCCGGTACCTGGGTACTGGCTCCGCAACCGGGCTATTTCTGGACGCCTGGCTATTGGGCATGGGGCGGCAATGGATACGTTTTTCGGGAAGGCTACTGGGCACCACAAGTAGGCTTTTACGGCGGAATCAATTACGGCTACGGCTATTTTGGACACGGATATGAAGGCGGCCGTTGGGATGGCGATCGCTTTTACTACAACCGGTCAGTGAACAACATAAATGTCACTGAGATTCGCAACGTCTACAACACAACCGTGGTGAATGATTACCGCGGCCCTCGGGTCAGCTACAACGGCGGTAATGGTGGCATCAATGCGCGTCCCACGCCTGATGAAGAAAGAGTTGCACGCGAAAGACGTCTCCCTCCCGTTGCCGTGCAAACTCAACACGTGGAAGCCGCACGCTCCAACCCGGCATTTAGGGTGTCAGAAAATCACGGCAAGCCGCCTGTAGCAGCCACTCCCAGACCGGCAGCGTTCAACGATCGCGGCGTCGTACCGGCTCAACAAGGAGGCCGTTACACTCCCGGTAGACAAGAAAACTCTGGTGGCCGTGTCGCAGTCCACCCGAATGATCTGCCCCCTGTGCCGCGCGCAACTCCAGCCAACACCGGAGATCCGAACCGAGACCGGAAATACCAGCAGCAGCAACAGAACATGTACGCGCAGCAGGATCAGGAGCGGCAGAAGCTTCAGCAGCAGCAAGAGCAAGAGCATCAGAAAATGCAGCAACGCCAAGCAAGCGATCAGGAACGGCAGCAAATGGAGCAGCGACACCAGCAGCAAACCCAGGAGCTGTCGCAGAGACACGCTCAGCAGCAACAACAGATGCAGCCGCGTCAGCAACCTCATCAGGAAGCTCCGCACGAGAACGGACGACAGGAAAACGGGAAACCGTGAACTCGGATTGGAAGTGTGAGGGCCAATGCCGGAGATCGCTCCATCGTTCAGGTGGATGTGATCTCCGCTGTTTTCGGGGCTCACGGCTCTGATCGGGACTATAATCTGCTGATCAACAGGGGGCGCCGTATGAACCTTCCCCACTTCTTCGTTCTGCTGATTATCCTTTTCGTAGCCATGGCAGCTTCAATCGCAGCGGATTACCTGGATGTCGACCGCCGTGAGGCTCGCCGAAGGCGGGAGCTTGCGGAAGTAACTCCGTTCCCAGCGCCCAGCGAGCAAAAGCGGGCAGCGTAACAGACCGGTTTCGTCGCAGGCTTCGTACAGCTGTGTGTTGCTGAGCAATTGCGTCCGGTGTGGCATCTCTGACTACCGGCTACTCGCTTTTCACTCCTCCCTTTAGAATTCCTGGGTGCACCAAGACACTGAGAATGACCATCAGGCACTCGCGCCCTGGGTGTACGTGATCGCGCTCGTTTATTTTGCGCTACACCTTGCGACCGCGACACGATACGGATATTTTCGCGACGCACTGTATTACATCGCGTGCTCGTATCACCTCGCTTTCGGTTATGTCGATCAGCCGCCTCTGATCGCCGTCCTCGCCTGGATTGCACGCCACACGTTTGGCACTTCATTGCGCGCGCTGCTGTTTTGGCCCGCGCTCGCCGGTGCCGCACGTATTGTTTTGGTGGCGGCATTCGCGCGTGAGTTGGGCGCTCGGCGCAATGGGATGTCACTGGCCGCGTTGCTCGCCGCAACGCCAGCAGTATGGTGGGTCATCGACCATCAGTTCGCGATGAATGCGCTCGAGCCTCTCTTCTGGATCGGCTGTGCCTATGTGATTCTGCACATGATCCGGACAGGGAACACTAAGCTGTGGCTTGTGTTCGGTGCCATCGCCGGCCTGGCACTGGAAAACAAATATTCCATCGCGATCTTTGCATGCGCACTGCTGTTCGGGCTTTTGCTCACGCCGCAACGAAAACTGCTCTTCACGCCATTGATATTCGCCGGCGCCGGCATCGCGCTGCTGATCTTCCTCCCCAATCTCATCTGGAATATCCAGCACCACTGGCCCTTTTTGGAGCTGATGCACAACGTTCGCGCGACCGGCAAAGACGTCATCCTTCCACCCGGAGCCTATTTCGCGCAGCAGCTCCTGATGATGAACCCGCTCAGCTTTCCGTTCTGGTTCGGCGGACTACTGTTTTACTTTTTGGCGGAAGACGCAAGGCCGTACCGCGTGTTCGGGTGGGCGTTCTTGATCACCATTGGCTTCTTCTTTGTCACCCACGGCAAGGACTACTATTCCGCACCCGCCTACGGACTGGTGCTGGCCGCTGGTGGCCTAGCGACTGAACGCGTGTTGCAATCGCGCCGCGCGAAGATGCAAGCCATCCTCAAGCCTGTCAGTTTTGCCTGGCTGCTGGTCGCCATAGGGCTCATCTTGCCGTTGGTGCTACCGGTGCTCCCGCTCGACAAGTTCGTGCGCTACCAGTCGCATCTTCCTTTCACGCCTGCAAAGTCTGAGCGCAGCTTCGAAGGCGCAGTCCTGCCGCAGTACTATGCC
>CAZBCQ010000043.1:4569-7654 GCA_964490255.1 uncultured Terriglobales bacterium
GCCTGCAAAGTCTGAGCGCAGCTTCGAAGGCGCAGTCCTGCCGCAGTACTATGCCGACGAACTTCCATGGGAGAACCTGGTGGCGGCAGTCGCGCAGGTCTATCGCTCGCTCACTCCTGAAGAGCAGCAGAAAGCGGCTCTCTTCTGCGATAACTACGGTCAAGCAGCGGCCATCGATTTCTTCGGACCGAAGTACGGATTGCCGAAGGCCATCAGTGGCCACCAAAATTACTTTCTCTGGGGACCGCGCAACTACACTGGCGAGATCATCATTCTCGTGGGCCAAAGTGACGGGCCGCACGAGGACATCACTTCGTTTCACGTTGCAGCCACACAGCACACGCCTTACGCTTTCTGGTACGAGAACCAGCCGATCCTTCTTTGTCGTGGATTGAAATGGAATCTGAAGGACGGATGGGCGCGTGTGAAGTACTGGCGCTGAGATGAGCAACATGTCCGAAGCCTTCAAGTTGAGGAAAGCACAACCGGCGGATATCCCGGCCCTGCACGAACTGATCGCGCTCTCTGTCCGCGGCTTGATGACAGCCGCCTACTCGCAATCGCAACTCGAATCTGCGTTGGGCACGTGGCTCGGCGTGGACTCGCAACTGATCGCAGACGGAACTTACTTCATCGTGGAAGCGGAACAAAAAGGAACGACAGCGATGGTGGCTTGCGGCGGGTGGAGCAAACGCAAAACGCCTTATGGCAGCGATCACCGGCCCGGACGCGAAGACACTCTGCTCAATCCTGATATCGACGCGGCGAAGATCCGGGCGTTCTTCGTGCATCCGGACTGGGCTCGACAGGGAATTGGCAGCCTAATCCTGGATGAATGTGAGCGAGCCGCCCGCAACGCCGGTTTCAGCAAATTCGAAATGGGAGCTACTCTCACCGGAGTACCGCTCTACGAAAAGCGCGGGTACATAGGCCAGGAACTCGTGGAGCTACCACTCGCAAGCGGAGATACGTTGCGAATTCTGCGTATGACTAAGGGCTGAGATCCAAAATCGGGTCTGGACAGGGTGAGTTTTCCACAGGATCGTGCCGGTTTTCCAGCAGAATACGTGGTCTGACGTAATTCTTTCCCGTGGGTGGAAGTTCCTACCTGTTTTAGCATTAGGCGCGGATGGATAACTCATTTGTTTTCAGCTTCAAGGAGTATGGCAAGGGGGCTGCAATACGATAGGACAGACGAAGTGGCGCGCAAAGGGGCGCACTCGAGAGATACTTCGGCCAGAGGTTTTCTTGGGCGCCCCTATTGCATTTCGGCCAGAGGGTTTCTTGAATCTTCAATCCGAATAGCCAACGTTCCCGTCGCCTACTCGGCTGTCAGCCAGAGGTATTCTTGGTTTCTCACCCAAGATTTTCAACAGCATACTACGGATAATTTAAAAAGGGAAGAAAGTTCCTGAATCGGGCATTTTTTGCGTGGTAAAACTGCGCTACGCCAAGCTGAGACGTTCTTTCAGATCGATCCCGGCCCGCTTCAACAAAGAGGCTACTGTGGCTTCGTTCATTCGGGTGGCGTCATATTCCACCAGGATTGCCCTCTCCGTCTCATTGAAGTGAACCCGGCGAATCCCATAAACCTCACGAAAGCTATCAATGGCCGTCATCTCCGGCGCGCCGGGAACCCGTCCATAGCGAAAGCTGATTTCGACTGCTGTCATCCCTATCTCCAGGAAGTTGATGAATTTCAGCTGCTTACGAATCTAATATAAGGCACAGGCAATCTTAATAGCCAGAAGCTTCCCAGGACTCCTATGGATAAGAATCCGTTCCCCGTTCTACAGGGAGGGGCGTCGGCCGGCGCGAAGGACCCCGTCTGCGGAATGACGGTGAATCCCGAAAAGGCCCCTGCGCGCGCGGAACACGGAGGTAAGAACTACTACTTCTGCTGCCAAGGATGCGCGACGAAATTTCAAGCTGATCCTGAAAAATATCTCCAGCCCGGGCACTCGCCTTCCATGCAGCACATGTCCGGAAGCGGATTGGTGTCACTGGGCGAAAGAAAGTCGGCTACCGCACCGGTCACTGTCAAAGACCCGGTCTGCGGGATGAGCGTCGATCCCGCGATCTCGGCAGGAAGGTACGACTACCTCGGGCAGACCTACTATTTTTGCAATCCGAAATGCGAAGAGCGCTTCAAGGCTGATCCGGAGAAGTATTTACACCCGAAATCTGAGCCGGCCCCGGCTCCGAAGGGTGTTGCTTACATCTGCCCGATGGATCCTGAGGTCCGTCAGGATCATACCGGAGCTTGCCCCAAGTGCGGCATGGCGCTCGAACCGGAAACACCGGTCACTCCGACCAAGACCGAGTGGACCTGCCCCATGCATCCCGAGATCGTGCGCGACGCGCCCGGCAGCTGTCCCATTTGCGGGATGGCTCTGGAGCCGCGGACCATCACCGTCGAGGTCGAGAATCCCGAACTGCGCGACATGTCTCGCCGATTCTGGATCAGCCTGATCCTCACCGCTCCACTCGTGATAGGCGGCATGCTCATCGACTTGATTCCGAGTTGGAAGCACGCCGCGCCTGCGTGGCTGATGACGTGGGGTGGCTTCGCGTTGGCGACCCCTGTTGTCCTCTGGGGCGGATGGCCGTTCTTTGACCGCTTCTGGACGTCGATCAAGAACCGCAGCGCGAACATGTTCACGCTGATCGGTCTTGGCGTGGGCGTTTCGTATGTGTACAGCGTGATCGCAACGCTCTTCCCGCATATATTTCCGGCAAGCTTCCGCGGACATGGGGGAGCCCCGAACGTCTATTTCGAACCTGCGGCGGCCATTACCGTTCTTGTTCTGCTCGGCCAGGTACTGGAACTGAAAGCGCGTGGACGGACAAATGCGGCCATCCGTGCCTTGCTTGATTTGTCGCCGAAGATGGCGCGCCGCGTTTCCGTCGACGGGAGTGAACGCGATATCCCACTCGACCAAGTGCAAGTGGGAGATCGTCTCCGCGTGCGCCCCGGCGAAAAGGTTCCTGTCGATGGCACTGTGCTCGAAGGCTCAACCTCGGTCGACGAGTCGATGATCACGGGTGAATCCATTCCGGTGGAAAAAAAGCCTGGTGACAAATT
>CAZBCQ010000043.1:7754-26262 GCA_964490255.1 uncultured Terriglobales bacterium
AGTCGATGATCACGGGTGAATCCATTCCGGTGGAAAAAAAGCCTGGTGACAAATTGATTGGCGCGACTGTCAACGGTACAGGTACCGTGATCATGCGTGCCGAACGCGTAGGCAATGAAACACTTCTGGCGCAGATTGTGCGCATGGTCGGGGAAGCGCAGCGCAGCCGCGCTCCGATTCAGCGACTTGCGGATCGTGTCGCGGCATACTTCGTTCCGGCGGTAATCGCCGTTGCCTTCATTGCGTTCATTGCCTGGGCTATTTGGGGACCCGAGCCTCGCCTGGCATACGCACTGGTGAACGCCGTCGCCGTCCTCATCATTGCCTGCCCGTGTGCGCTCGGACTCGCCACGCCAATCGCGATTATGGTGGCCACCGGACGGGGTGCTCATGCCGGTGTTCTGGTCCGCAAAGCCGAGTCGCTGGAGCGCCTCGACAAGGTCGATACAATCGTTGTCGACAAGACCGGTACGCTCACCCAGGGCAAGCCTGAACTTGTTTCGGTGGTGGCGCTTGCGGGAGTGAACGAAGACGATCTTGTCAGGCTGGCTGGAACACTCGAGCGCGGCAGCGAACACCCGCTCGCATCTGCGATCGTGAAAGCGGCAGAGGGAAACGGACTCAAACTCGCTGCTCTCGAGAACTTCAAGTCTAGTACTGGCTCGGGAGTCACCGGACGCGTTGAGGGCAGAGAAGTTGCGGCAGGAAACGAACGTCTCATCGCCGATTTGAAGATTGCAGTTCCACCTGCGGCTGCCGCGCAGGCCACGGAATTACAACGCCAGGGGCAGACCGTAATCTTCGTGGTGGTCGACGGGAAACTCGCTGGTTTGTTCGGGATCACCGATCCCATTAAGTCCGGCACCCCCGAAGCCGTACGCATGCTCCGCGACGACGGGCTTCACCTGATGATGTTGACCGGGGACAACGCCGAGACCGCCAAGGCAATTGCCGACAAACTCGGCATTACTGAATACGCGGCGCAGGTATCACCGGAACGCAAATTCGCCGTCGTGAAAGAGCTTCAGGAGAAGGGAAGAGTCGTCGCCATGGCCGGAGATGGCATCAACGACGCTCCTGCGCTTGCACAGGCCGACGTCGGTATCGCGATGGGCACCGGCACGGATGTCGCCATCGAAAGCGGCGGCATCACTCTCGTGAAAGGAGATTTGCGCGGCATCGTTCGCGCTCGTCGCCTCAGCCATGCGACGCTGCGCAATATCAAACAGAATCTGTTCTTCGCTTTCGTCTACAACTCGCTGGGAGTACCAATCGCGGCCGGAGTGCTCTATCCGTTCTTCGGGATTCTGCTCAGCCCGATTATCGCCGCCGCTGCGATGAGCTTCAGTTCGGTCTCGGTGATTACGAATTCGCTGCGGCTGAGGAAGGTAGAACTCTAGTCGTTAGTCTTTGGTCGTTTGCTGAAGAGCGTTTGCTGGCTAACGACGAACGACTACTAAAGACTGGTGAGGTACTGCTCGATATCCGGCTGCGTCCAATCAACCGCTCCGATGAATTTCCGCCGGATCACGCCTTTGCGGTCGATGATGTACGTTTCCGGAAACTTGAATGTCCCATAGAGCACGTTGCTCTTCTGGTCGGGATCGCGAACCGTCTGCAGATCGCCCGCATGTTGGCGCACGAACTTTTCATACGCACTCTTGTCAACGTCCACGCTGACGGCCAGCACCGTCACGCCACGACCCTTCAGTTGGGATTGCATGGCTACCAGCGAGGGCATCTCTTCGATGCAGGGTGGACACCACGTCGCCCAGAAGTTCAGGACGACAACCTGCCCGTGAAAGTCTCGAAGCGATATTGTTTGCGCCCCATCCTGGACGGTAAAGTCGGGGGCATCGGTTCCGATGCGAGTGGGCTTGGTACCGCCATAGCAGCCGACCAGAAAGGCCAGCAGTATCAGCAGAAACGAGGTTCTCCGGATCACCTCTTTATAATAACTCCTGATGGTGCAATCGCCCGCCAGTCCAGCACCCGGCCCTGACCGCCCGCCGGAGGTGTCGGTAGTCATTCCTGCGCGAAATGAGGCGGCGTGTCTGCGCGCGTGCCTGGAATCCATCGTCAGCCAGCAGGGAGTCACGTTTGAGGTCATCGTCGTCAACGATCAATCTGCCGACGAGACTGGCGAAATCGCGAGATCGTTTCCCGGCATACGCGTCGTCGATTCCGCCGAACTCCCCGCAGGATGGGCTGGAAAGAATCATGCCGTGTGGCTGGGAGCTCAGTTCGCCATGGGCGAGTGGCTGCTCTTCACCGACGCCGATACTGTCCATGTTCCCGGCTCGTTGCGCCGCAGTCTTGACGAAGCCAAAGAATACGGTGCCGACCTGCTCTCCTATTCTCCCAAACAGGAAGTGCACGGATTTTGGGAGCGCGCGCTCATGCCGCTGGTCTTTGCGGAACTCACGCGTACCTATCGCACGGTCGAGGTCAACGACCCGCAGTCCCGGGTGGCCGCCGCGAATGGCCAATACATCCTGATCCGCCGCACTGTGTACGACTGGATTGGTGGCCACAAGGCAATCGCCGGAGTTTTGCTCGAGGACGTGGAACTGGCCAAGCGCGTGAAGCAGTCAGGCCGGACCATCCGTTTCCGCTATGGTGGCGACGCGGTGCGCACGCGCATGTATCGCAGCTTTGCGCAGCTGTGGGAAGGCTGGACGAAGAATCTCGCTGTTCTGTTTCCGCACCCGATCCGCCTCGCCTTCTTTCGCGCGATCGAGTTCTTCTTGATAGGCTTGGGGGCGTTCTGCCTTGCGACGGGCCTTCTGCTGGGATCGCGTGTACTGGGTGCCGTCGGGATTTTTGTGCTGCTACCCATGCTCGCTGATTTTCTTCAACGCGTGCTGCGCGCCCATTTTGGCGTTCTCAATACGGTACTCTCCGTATTAGGACTACCGATTTTTGCCGTCCTTTTGGTCCGCTCGGCTGTCCAATATCGGTGGAGAAAGAGAGTAGATTGGAAGGGAAGGGCGTATCCGGTGTCGCCTTCTCCGGATACGTCTGTTCGCCGTTCGTCTGATCGACCTTAGCTGCAAGCGAATGATGAAGAAAACTGTATATCTAACCAGAAAAGCTGAGTTTTCCGCCTCGCACTATTATCACAACCCTGACCTTTCGCCAGAAGAGAACCAGCGTCTTTTCGGCAAGTGCAACAACCTTAACGGACACGGGCACAACTACACCCTTGAAGTAACGGTTGAAGGCGAGGTCGATGCCAAAACCGGCTTCGTTCTCGACTTGAAGCAGCTGAAAGACGTCCTGAATCGCGAAGTCCTGGACGTCTTCGATCATCGTCATCTGAATAAAGAGGTCCCCGAATTCGTCAATCAGATTCCGACGACAGAGAACATCGCCATTGCCATCTGGCGACGTCTCGAACCCAAGCTCAATGGCGCAAAGATGCATCGCGTACGCGTCTACGAGACGCCCGACCTCTTCGTCGACTACTACGGTGAAGCATGAAAGCTCACCTCACCCGTCGCTACATGTTTTCCGCCTCGCATCGTCTTCATAGTGACGCGATGTCCGACGAAGCAAACCGTGCGACCTATGGCAAATGCAACAATCCTTATGGACACGGGCACAACTACGCGCTCGAAGTTACGGTCAGCGGGCAAGTGGACGCTAATGGCATGGTCTGCAACCTGGTGGATCTCGATACTTTCGTCGGAAGTGAAGTACTGGAGCGGTTCGATCACATGAATTTGAACCTGCTTCCAGAATTCGCGTCGGATGTGCCCACAACGGAAAATCTGTGTATCAGGATTTATGACATTTTGAAGCGCGGGTTCCAGCCTGCCCATCTAGAAAAGGTAAGACTCGAAGAGACCATGATGAATTCGTTCGAATACACGGGCGGGACCGATGCCCGCGGATAAGGACGCAACACCGCTAACTATGAACAACAACGTGATAGAAAGTCCAACCTTGACTGAAGCCAGCTACGCCGACCTGGTTCGCGAAATGATTGCCCGTCTCGGCGAAGATCCCAGCCGTGAAGGCCTGAAGCGCACACCCGAACGCGTCGAAAAGACGATGCGGCATCTGACGAGGGGTTATGCCGAAGATCCCGAAGCCCTGCTGAAGGGGGCACTCTTCACCGTTGATTATGACGAAATGGTGATCGTGAAGGACATCGAGATGTTCAGTCTTTGCGAACATCACATCCTGCCGTTCTTCGGCAAGGTGCACATTGCCTATATACCCAATGGTCGCGTGCTCGGTCTGAGCAAATTGCCACGCCTCGTGGATATTTTTGCGCATCGTCTACAAGTGCAGGAGCGTATGACCACGCAGATCGCGGAGACAATCCAGCGTGTGATTCAACCGCAAGGCGTGGGCGTCGTCATCGAAGCGCGTCATTTGTGCATGATGATGCGTGGAGTCGAGAAGCAGCATTCGGCGACGGTGACTTCTGCCATGTTTGGCTGCTTCCGCGACGAACGTCCCACGCGCGAAGAATTCCTGGCGCTGATCCGGAACAAGAATGGGAACGGCATTTAGCAAATCGGGCGGGCACCGAGGCTGGCTGCGAGAAGTGCAAACGCTACGATGAGGGCAATGGTTCTGAACCAGTGATACGTGTCCCAGCGGCGCTCCTGCTCTGTCGAGTCGACAGGAATAGTTTGAGGCGTCTAGGTGGCGACGCGATTATTGATCGGCACAGGGCCCAGCAGCGAAAAAACAATAGCCATCACCTGGATACCAAATGCAATGGCCGCAAGCCGCCAGGCGCTTCCCGTCAGGTGCACGAACGGCAGCAACAGCAGCAGATTCAAGAGCGTCGACCCTGACATCCAGAACGGCATGACGCGTCCGAACAATCGCGCGAATGAGGAGCGCATCCGGATGTGAACGTCTATCGGTTGCAGGTTCATTGTTGGATGCGCGAACGCGGCAACGTTCAATTCACTGCCACACATCAATCCCAACACTACCAGCGCTATGATTTGCAGCGTCATCGTCGAATGTCCCCGATGAGCATTGGATGCGCGGCGGTTCAGTTGGAATTCATCAATCATTCGGTTCGCATAAAGCCAGCGCACATATCAGGTATCCTATCGGCCGATGACACGAACAACGAAAACGCACTCTGATACAGATCCACTTAAATCCAAGCTTGCAGTCATCACCGGCGGCAGCCGCGGCATCGGCTTTGCGATTGCGGAGGCGCTCGCGATTGCGGGCTCAAATCTCGTCGTCACCTCGCGCAAGGCGGCCGACGCGGAAACTGCTGCGGAAAAACTTGCGTCTCATGGCGTTCGTGTTCTGCCGATCCAGTGCGATGTCCGCGACGAAGTCGCCATCGCGCGTCTATTCCAGGCCGTGAAGGACGACTTCGGTCACCCCGATATCCTGGTAAACAACGCCGGCCAAAGTCACGCGCTTTTCCCGATCGAGCATCTGCCAACCGAAGTCTGGCAGGACACGCTCGCAACCAATCTCACTGGGACCTTCCTGTGCACGCGTGCCGCGCTGCCGCTGATGAGCACGGGAAGCACCATCGTGAACAACTTATCCGCGGCCGCGTACAAGGTATTTCCGAATTTTGCGGCTTATAACGTTTCGAAGGCGGCGGCACTTGCATTTACGAACACCTTGCGTGAGGAGGTGCGCACGCGTGGCATTCGCGTGTTGGCGCTCCTTCCGGGCGCAACCGATACTGACATCTGGAATCAGTTCTGGCCCGAAGCTCCTCGGGAAAAGATGGTCTCCGCCGAGGATGTAGCGGCTGTGGTTGTGGCGGCCCTGCGAGTGGCGGCAGCCGGTGCAGTGGATGAGATCAAAATCGGACCGACGATCGGAGTGTTGTAGCCTATCGATAGAAGTACCGGTACCGTCTCGGCCTGGATGGAAACATCTTGATGACAGCGACTCCGGCTACGAATCCTCCCACGTGTGCCCAGACAGCGATGCCCCCGCCGGTCTGATGGGAAACCGCAATTGCCGTCGCGGCTCCGCTGAGGAATTGTCCCAGGAACCAGAAGCCGAGCACGACCCATGCTGGCAGCCAAACCAGGAAGATGAAGAACAATGGGACAAACGTCAGCACCCTGGACGAAGGGTAGAGGATGAAGTACGCACCCATCACACCGGCGATTGCGCCGCTGGCTCCCACGCTCGGCACCGGGGATCCGGCATTGAAGACGTAGTGCACCAGCGCAGCCGCGACACCGGTCCCAAGATAGAAGATCAAATAGCGGAAGTGCCCAAGGTAATCTTCAATGTTGTCGCCGAAAATGTAGAGCGCCCACATGTTGAAGATCAGGTGCAGCCACGAAGCATGCATGAACATGCTGGTGAAAATTGGCACAAAGGCAGTGAAGCCGTTCACGTGCTCCATGCCGATGGGCAAGCGCACATAATGCGCTCCCTGAATCAAAGCCGTCACCCGCACTGGCACGAACCCGAACACATTGGTAATCTCCTGTGCGGGTCCAACCACGCCCAGCCACATCAACACGAATATCAGCGTGTTCAACGCCAGGAGAAAATAATTCACGTAGGGCGTTGAGTAGCGCGGTGCGTCGTCGCGAATCGGGATCATACGGGCCCACGGCTTTGTCGCCGTTCAATCCTTTCAACTTGCGCACTTCACACACGGACACGCGCACACGCCGGGTTGACCAGAACCCGCGTCAGCGTCCACGATAGCTACGTGCCATGAATGGAGTACTGATTCTCAACAAACCGGCTGGGATGACGTCGCACGACGTGGTCCATCGCGTTCGGAAAATCCTGCAGGAGCGGTCCGTCGGACACTTGGGAACTCTCGATCCGATGGCCACCGGAGTGTTGCCGCTGGTCTTAGGGCGAATGACTCGCCTCGCTCAGTTTTATACCACGACCGCTAAGACCTACGAGGGCGAAATCCGCTTCGGTTTTGCCACCGATACCTACGATGCGGAAGGCGAGCCCGTCGGCATGCAACAGGACGTCCGCATAGCGCTGGATGAAGTCCGTCGCGCAGCCGCGAAATTCGTAGGTGCCATTGAGCAGGTCCCGCCGCCATTTTCCGCAAAAAAGATTCAGGGAGTACCTGCCTACAAACTCGCGCGCAAAAAGCAGGAGGTTGAGCTCAAGCCGGTTCGGATCGAAGTGCGCAGCTTCGACATTCTCTCGGTTATGAACGATCGCGCCCGTTTCCGCGCTGAAGTCTCGTCGGGCACTTACATCCGTTCCATTGCGCACGAGATCGGGCAGGCACTCAGCGTCGGCGCTCACCTTTCCGCGCTCACGCGCACTGTAGTCGGCGACTTTCGTCTGGACCAGTGCGTCACGCTTGAACAACTCGCGACTGCTGTTCCAGAAGAGGTGGAAGGGAAGTTCTGCCTGCATCCACGCCGACTGTTACCCCAGTTCCCCTGCGTCATGGCCACAGATGAGGTGGCCGGCATGATTCGCAACGGACGCGCCGTGAACCTTCCCGAGTTGTCACAGTCAAAGCTGGTCAAAGTATTCCGCGGCCAGTCGGACCTCATCGCGATCGTCAGCCGTATTGCCGGGACGCTTTTTCATCCCAAAATTGTCCTGGCCGAATAGCCTGTTGTTTGTTCTGATGTAACCATCATGTGATCCATGTCACAGACCTACGTGACCTCATTGCCCGCACAATGTTCACGTGGGACTATCCTCGGCAGACCAGCACTCGCTCCGGCTTGTCATCCAGCACAACTGGGTTGGCGCGGGCAAAGAGCGTCGTTCGCGTTATCGGTTGGTCATTTATGGCAACTGTCAGGCGCATCGCGATTTCGATTCGCTTGAGGACCTCATTGGGCTTCTTCGTGCTGCAGAAATCGTCGTTAACGTTACCGCAATCTCATCTCCCGATCCGCAAGCTTCTTCCATCCTGCTTTCGCAGTCCGTCCAAGCCGATGCCTGGCAGATTTCCGCACTCGGCATCGACCTGGACTAACCCCATCCGAAATTTGCGTTGTCTCAAAGGGATTACTAGTTTTTGGTACCGACCTGTAAGAACTGACAGTTCCACCCGACTGTTTTGGCGTGAAATTATCCGCAACGTCGGTCCTGCCCACGGGAGGCCACACAGATCGAAAGAATCTGTGTGGAGGCGTAGGGCCGACGTTGTTTTTCTCTAAGCCCCAATTCACCGCTTGATCGCGTCGCTCCGCAGCTTCCCGATCCGTCCTTTTGGCCCAACTGCATAGGGAATTGAAAGCGCATTCCAATTACCGTGATCCAACGGTTGCCAGGTCTTGCCCTCATCCAAAGAAATGTCGGACCCGTTAGTTCCCGCGGCAATCCAGATTTTGGCTGCAGGGAACCAGACCACGCCGGAGCGGTAGCCGCCCGGGGGGCCGGAAGCGGCGGTCCAGTGTCGACCGCCGTCTTTGGTCCACGCCGCGGTGCCTGACCGACCATCCGGCTTCTTGTAGTCACCGCCTACGGCGATACCGTGCTTCGAGTCGCGAAAAGCCAGCGAGAACACTCCAGAGGAATCGTTCCCACCTGCGACCGGCACGCCTGCGTCCAGGCACTTATCCGTTCCAGCCAGTCGCGGCGACAGCAGCGCGCGCGGTCCCCCTTTCCCCCCGGTACCGATCATGTATTTTCCCGGGCCAAACACGACGACTGACGAATTGCTCGCCGCAAACGCCGACTCGCCATCATTCGCTGCGCACGCATTCTTATCCACCCGCCAGTCGCTCCCTGCCGTCGTCATCGTGAAGAATCTACGGCCCACCGGATCGCCGATCAACACTCCTGTGTTGTGCGCTTGGTTGCCGAAGTTTGGCTCTTGAAAAATGATCGCGTCCCAGAATCCGTCTTTCTGTGTATTCCTGATAACTTGCGTCCAATGCGCGCAGCCATCCGTGGTCCGGTATAAGCGCGATTGCTCGCCCGGACCCGCGGACATCACCACCGCCGTGTTGGCGTCCCATGCCCATATGCCGCGGAAATCGAGTTTGTCGCCATCCCGCGGCACGGCGCATTTCTGCCAGTGAACGCCTCCGTCCAGCGTCTGCAGAACGGTCCCATCCGCGCCGCTAGCCCACGCAACTGTGGCGGTCACTGCATGAATGCCGCGCAAATTGGCGGTAGTGTGCGAATCCTGCATCTCCCATTGGGCGCGAGCGCTGGTGAAAGCGATAAGCACGACCCCGATGAACACCAGATTGTGTAGATATCTCATCGCCGCGTGTACTCCCGGGGTGTTGTGCTTCCGCATCTTCTCTACGACACCTGGGGCGGTCTCAGTGGTCATGTACTTCTCCTCCTGCGATACGTTCGCAACGAGAAGAATGATAGGGAAGGGCTCCTGACAGCATTCTGTCAGGAGCTTTCAACTTGCCTACAAATTACTGAACGGTGAGCGTCACCGAGATTTGGTGATTCACAGTTACGCCGTTTGCAGTGGTGCTCGCAGTGACTTGCAAAGCACTAGTTCCGGGTGGGGTTGCTGGTGAACTAGGTGGTGCGGGAGACCGCGAACCTCCACCACCACCTCCACCACAAGCAGAAACTCCTAAAAAAAGAAGTAGTGTTGCAATACAAAGGAGGAGACGTGCTCCGCGTCGTTTTCTACCCAGGCTTACAAGAATGCCTACAAAGGCGAATGTGACTGTCGCAAGCACCGTTCTGAGCCTCTTCGCGAATGCTGGACGCGAATCGCGCAGTTGTGCGCTGTGCGTCGGACCAGTGGTGCTGATCGTCAAGGTGGCCGTCGCGGTGTTTCCAGTCACCTGCGCTGAGGAAGGCGACACAACGCAGGTGGCGAGAGCGGGGGCGCCGCTGCAGGTTAACGCAACGGATCCCGTGAACCCGTACAACGCGGAAACGGTTAACGTCGACGTAGCAGACGCTCCTGCGTTCAGGGAAACCGTGGTTTTGTCCGCTGCGAGAGAGAAGTCAGAGACACTCTGTGTAAGTACGTAGCTATCCGTTGCGATAAAGCTCGAATCGCCCTGATAGGACGCTTTAATGGAGTGAACTCCCGGCGTCAGCGCCGACGGCGTGAACGTCCCCGTGCCATTTGCCAGAGCGGCCTGTCCGAGCAGATTGGTGCCATCATAAAAAGCGATGTCGCCTGTCGGAGTTCCTGACGCCGACTGCACATTGACGCCTAGACTTATCGGTGTACCTAACAATGCTGTTGAACTAGTGCTCGTGAGCGTTATGGTCGTCGGATACCGAACCTTGCCAGTGATAGCCGAGTTGCTGCCGAGAAAGTTGGAGTCTCCCGCATACTTGGCCGTGAACGTGTGATCGCCAATGGAAAGCGAATTCAAAGAGATACTCGCTCGCCCAGTTGCGTCCAAGGTTTCGGAACTTACCAGATTGCTCCCATCCCACAAAGTTAGATTTCCCGTAGGCAATCCGCTGAAAGCCGGCTGCACATAGATGCCAACATTGAGCGTTGATCCATAGAGAACCGCCGTGGAGGATGCGGAAAGAACAACCGTAGTCTCTGCCTTTGTGACCGTCAGGGGCACAGGCGTAAACGTATTAGCTTTGTAGTTGCTGTCGCCAGAGTAGGTTCCATTCATTGAATGGGAGCCAACGGCCAACGTTCCGAGGTCAGCATTGTACGCACCCTTGGTGATTGCGCCCTGGAACGTCTGTGTTCCGTCAAGCGAGAGCGAAACGTTTCCAGTCGCTGTCTGAGAACCAATTACCGTGGGTGTCACCGAGGCAGTCGCATTCAGTGGTTGTCCGTATTGAGCAGGGTTTTCACTGAAAGAAAGGGAAGTACGGTAGCCAGCGCGGTTCAACAGAAGAGTAATGGACTGAGGCGAAGGACTGCCGCCCGCGTGGTTGGCAATCGCGAGATCGGGCATTCCGTCATGATTCCAATCACCAACTATTATGCTGCTGGGCACATCGCTCGCAAAAAAGATATGTTCGGGCCCAAAGCCTCCCTTGCCGTCGCCATACATGATTGCTACTTCATTGCTGGTCGTCATGATCACGTCAGGGTTGCCGTCCAGATTTAGATCGGCCGTAATCATGCCTGTGTAGGACTGGCTCGTCGCGACAGGCGAAGGAACACCGAAACTTCCCATCCCATCACCAAGATATATGTTCAAGCCGACCTTAGCAGGATCGGGAGATATGGTGATCAGATCCGGCTTGCCGTCGCGATTCACATCGGCTACGGCGAAATCAATGGCCGGATAGGACCCTGCAGGCGCACTGAGCGTGCCCGCGCCATCCCCTTTGCCCATCAGCACAGCTACACTTAAATTTTGTGGAGAGCCGGTCGGGCTTACCTGTACAAGAACGTCATTAGAAGCATCACCATTAAGGTCAGCAATGATGACCCGCGGAAGCAGGTAAGAGCCGGTGAGCGAATAGTCTAGCTCTGTCCCGAAGGTGCCGTCTCCGTTTCCTAGCCTCACCGCGAGCGAACCGTTAGAGGTTCCTAGTAGGTCAGGTTTGCCGTCTCCGTTCATATCGCCTAGAGTCGCGCCGGAAAGCGAAACACTTGGGCCCAAAACAGGGTTTGCGAAAGTTCCGTCACCGTTGCCGTGCCGGAAGACAAGGTTGTAGGGGTAGGAAGCAGAGGTAGCGAACAGTTCATCCGGAATGAAATCGCCATCGAGATCCGTAACGAGCAGCTGATCTCCAAAACCTCCGGCGGAATCCGATTTTCTCGTAAAAGTCCCGTCCGGGTTGGAAAGGAATACGATTGTGCCGGGCGCAACTGCCACGATGTCCGTGAGATGGTCGTCGTTGACATCCGAAGCGGCAATCATGGTCGGAACGCCGTTCACATCGATGGTTGGTGCGCCTTCGAACGTGCCATCCCCAAAGCCCTTTAACATGTATGCAGTCGCATTGCTGTAATTCACGGCGCCGATAATGTCCAGATTGCCATCTCCGTTGAAGTCACCTACTGCGGCTCCTCCGCCACCCCAGCGCGGGACAGAATACGTCACCGGCGCAGAGAACTGTCCACTTCCGAGGCCTAGGCAGACCATGAATCCGTTAGCCGTATCCAGAATCAGATCTGGCTTTCCATCGCCATTGATATCGCGTGCCGCGAGCATGGTGCCCCATACGGAGGCGTAGACGAAGCTATTGATTTGCCGGAATGTTCCGTCACCATTTCCAGCGAAAATTGACACTACGTACCTCGAAACGCTGTTACTGTCGGTTTGAATACTGGTGGTCGCGATGTCAGGAATACCGTCTCCGTCGAAATCAGCCACAACAGGCCAATACGTATACAGCGGAAGCGAGATTAGTGACTGGAATGTGCCATTACCATTTCCAGCGAGTACGTCAACTGTTGACCCGTACAACTGCGAGACAACCAGATCCAACTTGCCGTCGCCGTTCATGTCCATGACTTCGGCTATACGGTAGGCGTCGATCCCTCTTTTCTGAAACTGACCTGTCAATGTGAACGCGCCATCCCCGTTTCCATGGAGAACGAAGAAGTTCCCGTTCTGATCTGTCGCGACAACATCAGCTTTGCCGTCTCCGTCGAAGTCACCCACGCCAATGCTCACAGATGGCCAAGCGCTGTTATTGATCGTGATCTGAGACACGATCGGGGGCGCAAAGGTCCCATCGCCACGATTCAGATAAACCACCAATTCTGCTGTCGCTCCGACGTTTAGCCCTCCCACAATGTCCGGCTTCCCATCACCATTCACGTCCGCAATGACAACGCTTCTGGGTGCTTGTGAGTAAACGCCTGCGGGACGTAGCCCAGTCGGGCTGCCGAGAGCCACACCCAGAGACGGCTGCCCAGGAATGGAGGCTGGCGGGATGCTGTAAACCACATCCGTAATACCGTCGCCGTTCAAATCACCGGAGGCGAGAATGCCCGCGCCCACCGGCAACTCCGACGGCGAGATAATCCTGGCGCTTAGGAAATCTTGGGCTGTAACGGAAATCGTCACGAGGAATAGTGCGAGACACACGGATAGTATTCGACGGAGCATCCAGTGAACCTTTCTAAAATCAATTGGGAACTGGCGCTCTTTGCCGCGGGGGCATACTGAGCTGGCAAGACGAATGCTCAGGGCAACAAAAGCAGCCGAGGCCAGTCACATCGGACAACGACGCATTATATGTCGATCTCTGGTTGAATTGGCTTCGCAATAATCGCGCAAGTGCTGTTTTGGGAAGACGCACTCCGTCTATATGCGGTCGCGAAAGACAGCGGCGTCGGGGCAAAACGCTGATGGCTCGCGATAAAGGTAATGTCCGATAACAAATATTATGTTAAGTACGCTCCGCATGCGCCAATTACGCACACCCTAAGTACCCTGATCCAGCTACTTAGGGTTTCCTCTGCATTGTTCGTCGACGCTTCTGCCCAGACAATCACGAAGGCATGTCGGATGTCCGTCCACGCGGGTTTTCTCTCGTCGAAGTCCTGATCGTCGCCAGCATTATCCTGATGCTCGGTGTCTTGACGTATTCCTTTTTGCTGCTAGCGATTTCGCGCGCCGACGAGTCCTCTGCGGTTGAATCCATTCGCGCGATCGAAGTCGGCGAGCTTCAGTACGCCTCGCAGCATCCGGAGTATGGGTTCAATTCGATCGACAATCTGCCGCTATCCGACCCCGGGCTTAAGTCCGGCTTTAAGCACGGCTATGAGTTCATTGTCACCCTGCAGTCCGGTGCTGCGGGCCGTCCTAACACCCACTTTCAGGTTACGGCTATGCCTTCAGGCGTCAACGAGTGGTTGGCCTCCAGAACCTATTACGGAGACGATACCGGCAACATCACCTTCGCTTGCGGCCGCGCGCCCTCCGCCGAATCTCTGAAAGTACGAATCAGTAAGTCCCACTAACATTCATCGGCGTCACTGTATGACGGTTCGCGAAAATTCTTGTCAAGGCCTCGAACTTTAAGAATTGCGTCCAACCTGCTGATTCTACATGGAAAATAACCTTGGTAAGTGTGTCCAGTTGTCCCGGTCAAATTCACTACAATGAAAGTAGGTTCGAAATAATGCTGGATTTCGACTGCGCCACAAGTACTTTGATTTCAAGAATTTGACTGTCAAGTGCTTTGTTGTCCCGGAACTGGCAGGACCTGCTCGCTAAGTTGCTGAACAGAGGCAACTTACGGGATGTAGGGGAGGGGTACCTCCCACAAAAAGGTTCACGCTTGAGGCGCAATTGCCTGTTCGATGTCTCGCCGGAACGAAGCTAGCGCTTCCAGGCGCTCGGGCGTGGCTTCCACAACATCAGATTTGTTCTGAAATATCTTCCGGCCGTTCTGTTCGGTGAGCACGCCAATCGTTTCGCCCACGCGCCATCCGGGGGTGCCGATCATCTGAAGTCCAGTTGGCAACGGCAGGACCATAACAATGCAATCGCCGCGCGTCACACCTACCGCGTTCGGAAACAAATCGAAGGTTTGGAATTCAAAGCCAGCCAGGTAGAGCCGTTGCAGTTGTTCGGCAGGATCCATGAAGAAGTGGCCAGTGATTAGTGGCTAGCGGTTAGTCTAGCTCGTCGCGTTTATTAGCCGCCTTCGGATTTGGCGAAGTGGGTTTGCGAACGGGAGCAGCTGCTAATGCCGAGTCGTTGCCGCTGCCACAGCATTTTTTGTACTTTCGTCCGCTGCCGCAGGGACAAGGGTCGTTCCGCCTCGAGAAATTGCCTGGAGATATGAGATTGTTATTGAGCACGATGCTCCAAGAGCTGAATGCTGACGGCCGACCACCGATAGCTGCACACAGCTACATCTTGTACCGACCCATATCTTCTTCGCCCAGGTTCTCCAACCACTTCCGCATCTCTTCGCTGGTAACCTTATCGGAAAGCGCGCTGGCCAGACGGGAAGTCTTCAACACCTGGTCTTCTACGAAGATCGGGCAATCGACCCGCAGCGCCAGTGCCAACGCATCGGACGGCCGGGAATCGATCGAGATCGTCTGTCCTTCCCTTTCGAGCCAGATCACGGCAAAGAACGTGTCGTCGCGCAGATCGTTTACGACAACCTTGCGTACTTCGGCTTCCAATCCGATCAGAAGATTCTTCAGAAGATCGTGAGTCATAGGCCGGGGAGTCGAAACTTTCTCGATCTCGAGGGCGATCGCGTTGGCCTCGTAGATGCCCACCCAGATCGGCAGCACCTGATCGCCGCCGATGTCCTTGAGAATGACAACTGGCATGTTGGTGACTGGGTCCATCATCAGGCCACGAATTTTCATTTCGACTTCCACAGGTCCCTCCGGCCTACACGGCGAGTTCGCCCACCAGGCTGTTTGCGAAGCTCTGGGTGACGCGCACTTGAACGTAGCCGCCTACTTGCAGGGCCGCCGCCTCAGGTGCGGTGAAGTTTAGCACTTTATTTTGCGAAGTCCGACCATTCCATTGTTTGCGAGCTTCGTTGCGGCCCTCCACCATTGCTTCCACCGTCTGGTTTAGATGCCGCTTGTTGTTCTCCAAGGAGATCTGTTTCTGACGTTCATTCAGGATCGAGAGCCGCAGCGTTTTCTCCTCGTCGGAGATCACGTCGGGCAGATTGAGAGATGCAGTATTGGGCCGCGGCGAATACTTGAACGTAAACGCGCCGTCGTAGCGAACTTGGCTGATCAGCGCAATCGTCTCTTCGAACTCCGCGCGGGTTTCGCCCGGGAATCCGACGATCAGGTCGGTAGTCATGCTGATATCGCGCTTCGCCGCTTTGATCCAAGAGATGCGTTCCAGGTATTGCTCGGGCGTGTAGAGCCTTTGCATTGCGTCGAGCACCTTGCTCGACCCACTCTGCACCGGCAAATGTACGTGATCGCAGAGCGCTGGAACCGCATCAATCGCCTCGATAATGTCCCTGGTGAAGTCGCGCGGATGCGAGGTCGTGAACCGCACGCGCTTGATCCCTGGGATGTCGCCCACGGCCGACAGCAACTCTGCAAATGTCTTCTTTCCTGAGGGATCACGATAAGAGTTCACGTTCTGCCCGAGCAGCTGAATGTCCGTGAATCCCTGATCCACCATGCGCCGCGCTTCGGTCACAACCGAGTCGGAAGTCCGGCTACGCTCCTTGCCGCGCGTGAACGGAACCACGCAATAGGCGCAGAACTTGTCGCAGCCCTCAATGATGGTGATGTACCCGCGATGCTGGTTGCTGCGTGCGGTGAATTCGGTGTCGAAAGTCTGATCGGTCTGGCGGTCGTCGAGTCCGGTTACGCGATGGTTTCCCGCCTCAAGCTGCACCAGCATCTCGGGCAGGTTGCGGTAGGAAGCTGAGCCGCAGACCATCGAGACGTGCGGTGCGCGTTCGAAGATCTTGTGGCCTTCCTGCTGCGCCACGCAGCCCAACACGCCGAACTTCTTGCCTTGCGATTGAAGCTTTTTGTAGTCGGCCAGGCGATGAAAGACCTTCTGCTCGGCTTTGTCGCGAATGGAGCAGGTGTTGTAGAGGATCAGGCCGGCCTCTTCTACGGTCTCGACCCGCTGATAGCCTTCCGAGAGAAGCGTGCCAATGACTTTTTCCGAGTCATGGACGTTCATCTGGCAGCCAAAGGTCTCGATGTAAAAGGTCTTGTCCTCACCCTGCGGCATATGGCTCAGTATAACCCGTTCGTTAGCGGAATGTTCCCGTAGACCGCGCGGAGAAGCGCTCGACATCGTCCTCGACGCGCTACTAACGATTCAGCTTGACCGAAGCGTGATCTTTTGCGACTTTGCTCGTCTGCATCAAAATCCTCTTGGGGTGAGGACGAATGGCGACTGTCTCCATCAAACAACCGCAGCACGTCGACCAAGCCGCTATCGGCCAGGTTCTTCAGATGAGCGGCGGCATGCTCTACAGTGCCGCTCTCTATACCGCAACCAAACTTGGCGTGCCCGATCTTCTAAGCGATGGCCCACGCACCACCGTGGATTTGGCAGCCGGTACGGGCAGCAACGAGGATTCTCTCTATCGAGTGCTGCGCGCATTAGCCGGGCTGGGAATTTTCGAGGAGGTCAAGCCCAGAACATTCGCCAATACACCTCCGACTGAGTACCTGCGCTCGGATGTGCCTGGATCTGTTCGCGATAGCGTGATCTGGATGGCAAATCCCTTCCACTTTAATGTCTGGAAAGAGTTGTCGTACTCGGTCAAGACCGGCAAGCCGGCAGTCGACCATATCTATGGCAAGTCCTGCTTTGAGGTATTCGACATGTTGCCGGACGTGGCAGCCGATTTCAATGCCGCCATGACTTGCCTGAGCTCAAAGATCGTGCCTGCGGTTCTCGAAGCCTACGACTTCTCAGGTGTTAAGACACTCATGGACGTTGCCGGCGGTCACGGCTTTGTGATCTGCGAGATCCTGCGACGCTATCCCGAGATGAAAGGCGTCATCTTTGATATTGCGCCGGTGATTGAGGGCGCGAAATGCCGCGTGTGCGACTTGAATCTCGAACACCGCTGCAATCCGATCGTCGGAGATTTCTTCCAAGAGATCCCCGCCGGTGCCGACGCCTACTACTTTCAGCACATCATTCACGACTGGGATGACGAGAAGGCGCTTACGATTCTGCGGAATACTCACAAAGCTCTCGCAGGCGTGCCCGACGGCAGAATCATCGTGGTCGATTGCGTGCTGCCCGAGAACTCCGATCCGCACTTCGGCAAGCTGCTGGACTTGGAGATGCTGCTGATGCCCGGAGGCCGTGAACGCACAGAAAAAGAATTTCACGCGCTGTTCTCGCGAGCAGGATTCGAAATCACGAAGGTTCTGCCAACGAAGACCATGGAGAGCGTAATCGAAGCCAGACCGGTTTAGCGAATTGGAGAGGGCGCGGCGGAAGCTCTGTTCGCCGACGCGCTCCTTTCGCCAGTGATCAATGACCTTGCACAGAGCAGGAGACGCGTATGTTCCGTCAGCGCACAGCTGCCATGCTGGTACTGATCTTATTGGCGGCCTGTACGCTCGGACGTGTCGCCGCAGCCGCGAATCAAGGTCAGCTGCCTTCCGGTTGTGCGGTTACTACGCCTCCCAATCCACCATTCGCTCCGCCAGTTCCTTATCCCGCAGAAACCAATAATGGCCACTTCTGGTTCGGTACGGAAAAGCTTTGGACTCAACTGCCCTCGAGCGGAACCTGGGCGTTAGCCCACTATGACCCCACTCAGTCTGCCTTCAGGCAGAAGATGCTTTGGTATCGCCAAGGTTTCAACGGCAAGGCAGAGCCATACCCAAAGCTGATCGTTATCGGCAGACGCCTCGATGCATCCGCACCACCTCTCGACATAGATGGGCCAAATGGCGCTTGGAGTTCGAGAGATCCAGCCCAATCTTTCATAGTCGTGGCCCTCAATATTCCGACCACCGGTTGTTGGGAGATCAGCGGAACTTACGGAGAAGACAAACTGAGCTTCATCGTGTGGGTTGTCGATGGATCACTGTCCACTTCGTCGGGTCAATAGAACGACGGAGAATAGATGCCGGTCGGTTAAGCAAATTCGTTTTGCCCCGAGAATTGTCCTCTGACTTACTTGCTTCCCTTCTTCACCATCTTCAAGAATGCGGCATGCACCCGCGTGTCGTCGCTCAGTTCGGGATGGA
>CAZBCQ010000043.1:26362-28051 GCA_964490255.1 uncultured Terriglobales bacterium
CGGCACCGGTTCCGATGAAGCTGTCGATTTGCCGACCGTAGGCGTTGCGGCGGATGGTCACATCCAGCGCTCCCAGTCCGCGCTGTGACGGATTCTCCACCTGCTTCGCCAGCATGATTGCGCCAGCGCAGGTCCCAAACGTCGGACGCGTCAGAACAAACTGTTTTAGCTTCTCGAATCCCTGTTCGCCGAGGACTTTAAGAAACGTGGTGGACTCTCCACCCGGAATCACCAAGGCGTCGATTTCGTCGAGTTGCTCGGGCTTACGCACCTCGACCACCTCGGCGCCAAGCTGCTCAAGTCGCCGACGGTGCGCATCGAAATCGCCCTGTATGGCCAGAACTCCTACCTTCATACTTCGAAGATAAATTGTGCGGCCTGCTGTGTAAATCCGCGGCGTCACTGGGGGTTGGCGCATGTGCGGCTATAATCGCGGGCGCAGTCATATACTTTCCTCGGAGGCGCGGGTGCAGACCTCAACGGTCAATATCGTCGTACAACACAAATTCACCCCCACGCTGTTGCGCAGCGCGATAGTCGCCGCGATCGGTGGATTGCTCTTCGGCTTCGATACGGCCGTAATCGCCGGAACCACGCAGGCCCTCACGGATGTCTACCATCTCACGCCGGGAACCCTGGGACTGACCGTCTCGATCGCGCTCGTAGGCACGATTGTGGGCGCAGCCACAGCCGGAGGCATCGGAGACAAGTACGGACGTCGCGACAGCCTGCGCGGCCTCGCAGTTCTCTACCTCATCTCGGCACTCGGCTGCGCCATGGCTGCGAACTGGTCGATGCTGGTGGTATTCCGGTTCCTGACGGGACTGGCGATTGGTGGATCGTCGGTACTCGGGCCGATGTACATTGCCGAAGTCTCTCCGGCGCGCTGGCGCGGAAGGCTGGTCGGACTCTTCCAGTTCTGCGTGGTGTCAGGAATCCTGCTCGCATATTTTTCGAATTACGTGGTTGGATTGCAGCACTTTGGCGACGCGGAATGGCGCGTCAAGTTCGGAGTCGCGGCTTTACCCGCGTTCATATTCCTCGCGCTGCTGTTCACTATCCCCCGCAGTCCGCGCTGGCTCGCGAAGCAAGGACGCACGGACGAAGCCCGCAAAGTTTCGGAAGCGACCGGAGAGCCTGACGCCACCGGTCAACTACAGGAGATCATCCGTTCCATTGACGAAGAGCATCATCGTAAGAACGAGCCGCTCTTCTCGGCGCAGTACAAGCTGCCGATCTTCTTGGCGATCACGATTGGATTGTTCAATCAGTTGGCGGGTATCAATGCAATTCTCTACTACCTGAACGACATCTTCGCGCGCGCCGGATTCACGAAAGTCTCAGGCGACTTGCAAGCAGTCGTCATTGGCGCCACTAACCTTCTTTTCACGATCATCGGCCTGAGCGTGATCGATAAACTCGGGCGCAAAACGCTGCTTTTGATCGGCGCCGTGGGTACCGCTGCATGCCTGTTCGGAGTGTCCATGGTGTTTTTCCGGCATAGCCACGAGAATCTGCTGCTGCCGCTGCTCGTGATCTACATCGGCTTTTTTGCGTTGTCGCAAGGCGCGGTGATCTGGGTGTACCTGAGCGAGGTCTTTCCTACTCGCGTACGCGGCAAAGGCCAGAGCCTGGGCAGCTTCTCGCACTGGGCGATGAACGCCTGCATTGCCTTCGTATTTCCAACGA
>CAZBCQ010000044.1:0-16161 GCA_964490255.1 uncultured Terriglobales bacterium
CGGCCCTCGCCTCCTCGCGACTGAGCGAGCGGCGGTGGTTTGCGACCTGATGCAGAGCTTCGAGGATCACAGAAGATCAAGTTAATTGAACGGGTGCACACTTGCAAAGAGTTGATTCCGAGCGCTAGCGAGGAGCTGTCATCCCGAGCGAGGGCGCACGCCCGAGTCGAAGGAGCCCTATTCAGTCCAAACGTTCAGACCTGCTTCTGATACTTGAACCACTGCTCCTGTCCTATGCAACATTCTCAGTGCGCTGCAACTTGTCCGCCGAACTTCTCTCGAAAGTGCTCTCGCCACTTCTCGGCCAGATTCGCGCTCGCCAAGGCTCGTTGCAGAAGGTCCGGCGCAACGGATTTCGCAAGCATCAGGTGATTCGCCTCAGCAATGGTGATCTGATCCGCACCCGCAGAAATCACGCGTATCTCGTCCCCAGCCTGCAGTTCACCCTCTTGCGCGACGGAAAAGTAGAAGCCGGATCGGCCGCTCTCGAGGAACTCCTTGAGAATTCGATTCGTCCCGAACTTAATGCCGAGTTTGAAGCAAGGAGTCCGTGGCTGTGTCACGGTCAACAGGACTGAACCAATCGCCACCTGATCGCCAACGTGCAGCGCGTCTTCCAGCAGACCTTCGACCGTAAGGTTCTCGCCGAAAGCGCCCCGCTGCCACGGGAAGTCCGGATACCGCTCGCGCCAAAACTCGTAGTGCTCAACCGGATATGCATACACGGCTTTATTCACGCCACCGTGCACGTTGAGATCGGCCTGGCGATCGCCGTCAAGATTCAGTCTGGCCACGTGCACCGGCCCGGTCACTGGGTCCTTGTAAATGGCCGTGCTTACCGTTCGTCCATCTGATTGCACCAGCCGCGGGCGTCCGACATTCACAGATATGAGTTTCATAGTCGCTGCTTGTGACGATTGGATGGCCAAAGTGGACGGATCGACGAATTTTACGTCACGCGATTGCCCCGCCTCACAGCCGTCCTATACAATCACGGGTTTCCGTCTCTGCTGCGGCCGAGTAAGTAATCACCGGAATGAATTCATGAAAATACACGAGTACCAGGCAAAGTCGATCCTGTCGAAGTATGGCGTAGCGATTCCCCGCGGCGAGGTCGCCAGCAGCCGCGAAGAAGCTGAGGCCGTTGCCAAAAAGCTGTTTTCCGAAGGCGCCACCGGAGTTGTGGTCAAGGCGCAGATCCATGCTGGCGGCCGCGGCAAGGGCGGCGGTGTGAAGATCGCTAAGTCCGTCCAGGAGGCGGGCGAACTGGCTTCCCAGATGCTGGGTATGAAGCTGGTCACGCATCAGACCGGCCCGGAAGGCCGAATTGTCCGACGGCTCCTGATTGAAGAAACGCTGCCAATCGCTCGCGAACTTTATCTGGGTATGCTGCTGGATCGCGCCGAGGCAAAGCTGGTGATCATGGCATCGGCTGCGGGCGGCATGGAGATCGAGCAAGTGGCGGCGGAAAATCCCGACGCCATCATGAAAGAGTACATCGACGGCAGCACTGGCTTGGCTGCGTTCCAGGCACGCAAGATCGGCTACTGGCTGGGACTGAAGTCAGGCGAAGTAAACCAGTTAGTCACTCTGCTGACCGGACTTTACAAGGCTTATGTCGAGACGGACGCCTCGCTGGTAGAGATCAATCCGCTCATCGTGACCAATGACGGCCACGTCTTCGCGCTCGACGCGAAGGTGAATTTCGACGACAACGCGCTAATGCGCCACAAAGAGCTTCGCGAGCTCCGCGACATCACCGAAGAAGATCCCCTGGAGGTGGAAGCGTCGAAGTACGGACTTAACTACATCAAGCTCGATGGCAACGTGGGCTGCATGGTGAATGGCGCTGGTCTGGCAATGGCCACCATGGACATCATCCAGTTCGCAGGCGGCATGCCGGCGAATTTCCTCGACGTGGGCGGCGGTGCCAATGAAGAGCAGGTCACGCACGCCTTCGAGATCCTGCTCAGCGACAAAAATGTGCACGCCGTACTGATCAATATTTTCGGCGGAATCCTGCGGGTGGATACGCTGGCCAACGGCGTCGTCGCAGCGGCCAGGAAAACAAATATCCAGTTGCCGATCGTACTGCGCCTGGAAGGCACGAATGTGGAGCAGGGCCGCGAGATTTTGAAGAATTCCGGGTTGAACTTCATAGTGGCCGAAACCATGAAGGATGCGGCCGAAAAGGTGGTTGCGGCGGCAAAGGGCGCTTAAGTGGCGATTTCACAGCAACAATACGCTGAGCGTGAGGCCGAGTTGGAGATTCTTGGTCGCATCTCGGGGCGGTTCGAGCCGGGATCGCCGGAAGAAGTAACGGTTCGAAGGGCGGCGATCGCTCTTTTTTTCGCCGTGATGCATTACGGCGACAGCTTCGAAGCGTACCTCGCAAATTTCGATCAAAAGCTTACGCCGGAGCAACTGGCGCGCCTGAAGGACATGGGCTTGGAGACGGATTCATGAGCATTCTTGTTGATAAGAACACGAAGGTCCTGGTGCAGGGACTCACCGGCAAAGAGGGCACCTTCCACGCGAAGGCTTGCGCCGCATACGGCACGAAAATCGTTGGCGGCGTTACGCCGGGCAAAGGTGGCACCACGCACGAGGGCTTCCCGGTGTTCAACACCGTGCAGGAGGCCGTGGACAAGACGGGCGCCGATGCGTCCATGATCTTCGTGCCTCCAGCTTTTGCCGCAGACGCAGTCATGGAAGCGGCCGATGCCGAGATTGAGCTGATCGTCTGCATCACCGAAGGCGTTCCCGCGCTCGATATGCTGCGCGTGTGGAACTACCTGCAGGATCGACGCTCGCGGCTGATTGGACCGAATTGCCCGGGGATCATCTCTCCAGGCAAATGCAAGATCGGCATCATGCCCGGGCATATTCATCGCGAAGGCAATGTCGGAATCGTGTCGCGTTCCGGGACGCTCACCTACGAAGCTGTGTACCAGCTATCGCAACTCGGCATTGGCCAATCAACGGCGATCGGCATTGGCGGGGATCCGATCATCGGAACCAACTTTGTCGATGCGCTCGAGTTGTTCAACAAAGATCCGCAGACCGAAGCGATCGTCATGATCGGTGAAATCGGCGGCAATGCCGAGGAGACCGCGGCCGAATACATCAAGGCACATGTGAAGAAGCCGGTAGTCTCGTTCATCGCCGGACAGACTGCGCCTCCGGGACGCCGCATGGGACACGCAGGAGCCATCATCTCCGGCGGACACGGCACCGCGGCGGAGAAGGTGAAGGCGCTCGAGGCTGCTGGAATTCGCGTCGCGAAGACCCCGGCCGTGATTGGCGAACTGGTCGCACAGGCCCTGGGCGCCGCAGCAAAAGCTTAGTTGTGGTGCGCGGCTCTGGCCGCGATCTCATATCAAGACAAGGACTCATGAAGACTCTCGAACGTACACTGGCCATCATTAAACCGGACGCAGTCGCGCGGCAAGCCGCCGGCGATATTATCCACATGATCGAAAGCAAAGGCTTTCGCATCATCGGAGCGAAGATGCTGCACATCACCAAGTCGCAGGCAGAAGGCTTCTACGCTGTGCACGCAGGCAAACCATTTTTCGATTCGCTGACAAACTTCATGTGCACCGGTCCGATCCTGGTGATGGCCCTGGAGAAAGACAACGCAATCAAAGACTGGCGCGAACTGATGGGAGCTACCAATCCGGCCAACGCCGCTGAAGGTACCATTCGCAAGAAATGGGCCAGCAGCATCGAGAAAAATGCGGTGCACGGATCCGACGCCGAAGACACCGCGCGCTTTGAGCTGAGCTATTACTTCGCCGGATACGAACTGGCGAAGTAATCGTAAATATCTG
Organism: uncultured Terriglobales bacterium; assembly: GCA_964490255.1. Classification (GTDB taxonomy): domain Bacteria; phylum Acidobacteriota; class Terriglobia; order Terriglobales; family Acidobacteriaceae; genus JAJPJE01. The sequence goes on from CAZBCQ010000044.1 coordinate 3,834, forward strand.
AGGGTGCCCCATCCTGGCCCTTTTTGGCTAGGGTGGGGATTAATTCATACCAATCTCTGAGAACGGAATCATGCCGCACATTCAAATCACCTTGCTGAAGGGCCGCAGCATCGAAGTGAAGCGCAAGATCGCGTCGCGCGTCACAGACGTGATTGCCGAAGAAGCGGGAACGGCGAAAGAAGGAATCTCAATTTCATTCGTCGAAGTCGATCGAGAGAGCTACGCGCGTGGCGGCGTGCTGATCGCAGATAAGAAGTAGCGCACGCTACTCGAGCGGCTGATACAAGTCACCTTGCTGGCGTTCGGCAATCAACGGCAGCTTCTTGGCCGCAAGCTCCTGAAAATGACGCGAGTCCCGATGCGCCTGCAGGGCAGCGTCATCGTCGTACTGTTCGTATATGAAGAAGCGCCGCGGATCGTTCCGATGCGTGTGCACCTGATAGAAGCAGCAGCCCGGTTCCTTGCGCGATTCAGCCTGTAGCTGATGAAACAGCGCTGTTACCTCGGCTTCCTTATCCGCCTTTGCGATCCACGTCACTGCGAGTACGACCATGTGGTGCTTCCTAAGGCCGCGCTAGCGTCGCGCTACAGCCTTCTTCGGACGCGCGGTCGGCTCCCCATCCAAGGAAGGCAGCGCCGACTCGAAGCCCTCTGCCAGCATGGTTTGGTCGCGATCCGGGCCGGTTGAAACCATGCCAATCTTCGCTCCGGTTTCCTTCGCAAGAAACTCGAGATAAGCCTTCGCCTTCGCGGGCAGCTTGTCGTAGTTGCTGATTCCCGTCGTCGGCTTCTGCCAGCCAGGCAGCGTCTGATAAATGGGCTCGATCTTGTCGTATCCGCAGGCCCGAGCGGGGATCTCAGTAGTCTTCTTGCCCTTCACCTTGTAGCCCACGCAAACTGGAATCTCCGCCAGATCGTCCAGCACGTCCATCTTGGTGACCACCAGCCACTCAATTCCATTGATCATCGAGGAATAGCGGAGCAGCGGCAGGTCGAGCCACCCGCAACGGCGTGGACGTCCGGTAACGGCTCCGAACTCCGCGCCTTTGCGGCGCAGTTCTTCGCCCATCTTATCGTTGAGCTCGGTGGGGAATGGGCCCTCGCCAACGCGCGTGCAGTAAGCCTTGGTGACGCCAATCACGGTGTCCATCGAGGTCGGAGGGACTCCAGTGCCGGTGGCAGCGCCCCCAGACGTCGCGCTGGAAGAGGTGACGAAAGGATACGTGCCATGGTCGATGTCGAGCATGGTGCCTTGCGCGCCCTCGAACATTACGGACTCCCCCTCGGCAAGAGCCTTGTTCAGGAGAGAGGCCGTGTCGGCGACAAACGGCTTAATCTCTTCAGCGGCACGAACATACTCACGGTAAATCTCCGCGGCATCGAGCGGCTCGGAGTTGAACAGCGCATGCACGATGGTGTTCTTCTCGCGGCAGGCATTCTCGATGTGCGTCCTCATTAACTCGAGGTCGAGCATGTCGGCAACGCGCAAGCCGCGGCGTCCCATCTTGTCCTCATACGCGGGACCGATGCCTCGGGAGGTCGTGCCGATCTTCACACGTCCGGGAGCGTTCTCAGACGCGAGTTCGATCATGCGGTGATACGGAAGGATCACCTGGGCGCGGTTGCTGACGAAGAGATTGCCATCAACCTTTACGCCCGCATCTCGGAGCGCCTTCACTTCCTTGAGCAGAGCGAACGGATCGAGAACAACGCCATTGCCGATAACGGCACGACAGCCCGGGCGAAGAATGCCGCAGGGCACGAGCTGGAGAATAAACTTGCGGCCCTCGATGGTGACGGTGTGACCTGCGTTGTGCCCGCCAGCATATCGTGCAACGACAGTAAAATGCTCGGAAAGATAATCGACAATCTTTCCTTTTCCCTCGTCGCCCCATTGGGCGCCGACAACGATGGCAGTTTTGCCCCGGTTCAAAGTGTCTCCTTGACGTGGTCCGTAACGTAGGCGAGAACTTTTTCGGGTACTTACTCACGCCCACCCCTAAAGAGGGCAGACATGGGGCACCCAAAGCGTCTCAAGACGGACAGCACACACTCCTTGCCCGCCTGTCTTTTAGCGCACCTTTTCAGGGAAATGGCGAACGAGGGGTGTAACAACAAATTTTACATTGCGGGCGTGCGTAGAGCAATCGAAGCTGCAACTGCAACAAATGAGTTTTTCTGATCTTGCTCTCCACACCCAAGCCAAAAGAGGCTCGGATGCGCCACCCATATGAAGTTGTAAACTCAATGTATGCCTGAACTTCCTGAGGTAGAGACGATCGCGCGCGGTCTGGCGAAACGAGTCACCGGCGACGTAATCGAATCGATATGGATCGGCGAGCGCAAACAGCCGCTGCTGTCACCGGCGCACGAAATCGCTTCCACGCTCGAAGGCTCGCGCCTGGCGAAGATCCGGCGTGTAGGGAAACATATTGCCATCGATCTCGAGCGGGACGGTCGCAAGCGAGCGCCCGAGCATGCCCAATGGATCGTTCACCTCGGCATGACGGGAAAGGTGATCGTCGCGGAGCCTGACCAGCAGGTCGAGAAGCACACCCATCTGATTGCAAAGCTCGCGTCAGGCAGGGAATTGCGATACGTCGATCCGCGCATGTTCGGAAAACTGAAAGTCGTACGCGAAGTTTTTCGCGCCCCGGGGCAGGAGCCGCTGGAGATCGGTTTCGAAGATTTCGCGAAACTCTTCCACGGACGCAAGACCCCAATCAAGAGCGCCCTGCTGAACCAAAAACTACTGAGTGGCGTTGGAAATATCTATGCGGATGAAGCGCTAGCCCGGGCTGGTATCCGGCCCAAACGCCGAGCGGCGTCGGTCACTCGCGCGGAGTTGCGCAAATTGTATGACGGGCTGCAGCAGGTCTTAAAAGAGGCAATCGCCGCTGGCGGATCTTCCATCAACGACTACGTCGATTCCGATGGCAATGAGGGCATGTTCCAGATACAGCATCGCGTTTATGGGCGCGAAGGGGAGCCCTGTCTCACCTGCAAAACTCCCATCAAGCGCATTGTGATCTCGGGACGCAGCGCGCACTATTGCCCGAAGTGCCAAAGATGATGAAGCAACTGGAATTGCGTGCAGGCCAGAGGCCACACGAACAGCCGGCGAGACGCTGGCGCTACCCGATTTACTTCTCACTTCGCACTTCTGACTTCTTACTTTTGCTACTCTCCCGCAATCGCCGGCAGACTCGCCGCAGCAATCGACTGACCGACGCGGCGGCTCTTTTCATCCGGAAGCGCAATCGAGATCGTGGCCGCAAGCTCTGGGAATTCGGCGCCTAATACCTCGTGCGCTTTGTCGAGGATGATGTCGCCACCCGGGCCCGTCGTTACGCGACCCAGAATCAGCACGTGTTTCAGGTCGTAGAAATCGGCATAGTGCGCCACGCCATAGCCGACATAGACGCCAATGGTCTCGTAGACCTTCGCGGCCAACGGATCTCCGGCAGCCATCTTCTTTTGCAGGGTCACCAGGCGCTCGGGCAATCCCATGCCATCGGGGAACTGCATTCCCGCGCTTACCGCAACGCGATTGGTCGCCTGCTGCGAAAAATACTGCGCGCCAGCGCAGTCCCCTGACCATTCGTCTTTTGGGCCATTCAGGCGATAATCCACGGGAGCGAACGCCAGCTCGTTCAACCAGCTTGTAATGTTGCCTTCGCGATTCACGTATCCAACGGCCTGGCTCGATCCGAGCGCCACGCCCAGTACCGGGTTCTCGCCAATCGACATCGACCCGGCGAGCGCGGTCACTTCACCGTCATTGACGACTTCCATCGGCACTCCCAGTTCTTCACGAATGCGGAGGAACAGAGGAGCGATCTTCTCCGCAAAATCCTTCGGCGATATGCCGCGATAGAGTGATCCCACGCGCACTCGGTTGCTGATGTAAACGCCGGCAGCGCTTCCGCCGACCGCATCCAGACGCGGCAGGTGAGCAGCGGCTCGGTGGATCGAATCCATGATGCCCTGGTACTGGTACTCAGGGTCGGTGGCATTCTTTGGGTCCCATACGATCTCTTCGCTAAACACCGGCTCGCCATCGATGACGGCGCTGGCTTTGCGATCGCTCGCTCCAAGGTCGAAGCCAACACGACAGCCCTTCAGATGCCGGCCGAGCGGGACCGTAGCTTCCTTCGTTTGCGGAACCGACTCTGCGCTGGTAACGACCACCTCGAACGTATGTTCATAAACGGTGGTCATGAAAGCGAAGTCGAACTTGCGAGCGCCGGTGTGCGAGTAAGCGGATCTGATGTGCTCTCCAATTTCCGCTGGTCCGCCGACGTAAAGCTTCCATCCGCCGCGCTGCCATAACAGGAACTTCACGATGCGCTCCACGTACAGCAGCGTCGCTTGCAGATGGCCGGCTTTGGGCGGAATGATGCAAATATCAAAGCTGGAGATAGAGCCGTCTGAGCGCTCGAGTGCGAGCCGCAGAGGAACTGGGCCGATGCCTTTTGCAAGATCACGATAACCGCGGTTGAAAAGCGATGCTGGTAGGAATTCAGGATCAAGTGGTGCGATAACTGCCGGACGAACTTCTATTCCTGCTACTTGCAAGTTCATGGTTCCTCAGTACCGGGCTAACGTATGAATCCATAAATGATGGAGGAAAAACCCACCCTTGTCCCGGCAAGGGTGGGAGCACCCACGACGATGCGGAGCGACCCAAAGTGCTATAGAGCAGTTGAGTCGCTGAAATTGTGCCTGATTTTTTGGTCACTTCGCAAATTTGTTTTCGACACTCAGGCTTGCGAGGTCACCGGCGTTTTGCGCGAGCGCAGAAATGGCAGGCGCGCGGCACCGAACAAGCCGCCATCGCCACCAAGTAAAGCGCGGGTGATAATCGTGCGCTTCGACTTGGGCGAGGGCTGATAGGAAACGCCGGCGGATGCACCCTTGGCGTCCTGGGTATCCGCGGGCGCCGTGGCCGCATAGACCATCGAACGCTTGCGGACTTCTTCGAACATTGCGGGGGCGAACGCGTCCCAGGAATTGGACACGCCGCCGCCCAGCACATACATCTGCAGGTTGAAGGCGTTCACGATGTCGCCGAGCACGATTCCCAGCGCCCATCCGACTTTACGGAAGATTTCCTGTGCCGGCTTGTCACCCTGCAGCGCAAGGTTGTAGATCGTCTTCGCCGTGAATTCCACATTCTTGAACGGCCCGCTTCCAGACGCGAGATCCTTTAACTCCTGTGCGTTCCCCGCTGCGATTGCCTCGCGCGCCATTCGAAGAATGGCAGTTGCGGAAGCGTATTGTTCCACGCAACCGTTGTTTCCGCACGGGCACTTGGGCCCATCCGGATGAACGGTGATATGGCCCAGTTCGCCGGCCATTCCGGTCATCCCTTCCCACACGTCCCCGCGTAGGACGAGACCGCCGCCGACGCCCGTGCCCAGGGTGAGAATGCACATGTCGTCCACGTTACGACCCGCGCCCAGCCAGTGCTCGCCGAGAGCAGCGGCATTGGCATCGTTCTCCAGGATCACGGGAGCATTCAAGCGGCGCTCAATCTCTTCCTTCACCGGATAGTCACGCCAGTCCGGCAGGTTGGGGGACTTGCGCACCATGCCTGTGTCCTGATCAATAATCCCAGGGACGCCGATTCCGACGCCCGCCATCTCGCCCTTGCCACTCAACCTCTTGGCTACATTCTTGATGGCGTCAGTCATTTCCTGAATTACGAAGTCGCGCCCGCGGGAGACCTGGGCGCCGGTTTCCAGCTTTTCGAGCAGGTTTCCTTCAGCGTCGACCGCGGCAATCCGCAGGTTGGTGCCGCCGAGATCCACTCCAATTGCGAATGAGGACATGAAAAGTTGCTCCTCTAAAAAGATTCGTGTCGTTGGGGAGAACGACGAAGAAATTTTGTACGACGATGTTGCGAATCTCTCAGCGTCTATGAAGGAAAGAAGCTGGTGCTACTGAGCACTACTGATTGTAGACTAACGGACCGTCGCGCTCGCCATAACCTTCTTCATCGCACTCAGGAAGAGGTCGTTCTGCTCCGGCGTTCCAATGGTGACGCGAATGGCAGTTGGCGCATTCCAACTGCCCGTCATCGGGCGAACGATGACGCCTTCGGCCTCGATCCGCTTTGCAAACGGAGACGCCGGCTCGCCTAGATCGATGTAGAGGAAGTTCGTCCACGTTGGGAGCGGCTTCAGCCCGATCTCTGCGACTTTGTTCGTGAGGTATTCAGCCCCTTTGCAGTTGTTCTCCACCGTCTTCTGAATGTGTGCTGTGTCGCGCAATCCAGCGAGTGCTCCCGCTTCCGCAACACTGGATACGGAAAACACGGTTTTGACGCGCATGAAGTATTGAATCAACTCGGCAGGCGCAACTGCATAGCCGACGCGGGCAGCGGCGAGGCCTTGCGCTTTCGAGAAGGTACGAAGCACCACAACCTTGCGGCCCTGCCGCACGTAGTCGATCGAGTGCGAATACTCATTTTCACGCTGTCGCGCGAACGCCTCTGCAAAGTCCGCATACGCTTCATCGAGGACCACTAACACATGATCGGGAACGCGATCGACGAAGCGATCGAGCTCGGCAACACTGAGCAGCGATCCGGTCGGATTGTTTGGATTCGCGATCAGGATTGCGCGCGTCTGCGGAGTAATAGTGTCAAGAATTCCGTCGAGATCGAAGCCGTTCTCTTTCATCGGAATGCGCAGAAGATCCGCGCCCACTGCCATGCACACAATGGGATACACAATGAAGGACCGATCCGCAGTAATCGCATTCATGCCCGGAGCGAGAATGCTCCGAGCAACGATGTGCAGCATTTGGCTGGAGCCGCAGGTGACGAGAACGTTCGTAGGATCGACTCCGTGTCGGTCAGCAAGTGCTGCGCGCAGATCGGAGTTGTCGACATCCGGATACCAGTTCACCTGAGTGGCGGCGGCGCGCATGGCTTCAATGGCGAGGGGTGAGGGCCCAAACGGATTTTCGTTGGACGCCATCTTGATACAGCGAACGCCGGTTTCGGCTTCTGCCTGGCGTGGCGAACGGCCCGGCACGTAGTTAGGCATCGCACGCACATGGTCGAGGACTAAATCGTCGAATTTGTTCATCGTTTCTTGCGAGGCCGGTTCGGGCCTGGGCTCCTGCGATTCTTCTTTGGAAATGGACGATCCGGGCGCGCCTTTGGAGATGGTGCGACTTCGCGCTTGGCGCGGCTCGTGGCAGCGGCGCGCAGCCGGGAAACTTCGGCGTCACTTAGCGGACGAAACTGGCCGGGTTCAACGTCCAGCATCAGCGGTCCATATGACACTCGCCGGATCTTCTCCACGTGATGACCGATCTCTTCGAACATACGGCGAATCTGCCGATTGCGTCCCTCGATCAGCGTGACTTCATACCAGGGGTTTGCACCCTCTTTGATTTGATGAATTTTCGCCGGGGCAGTGGTCACCGGACGCGCCTCTGACCCCTGGCGACGTTCGCCCGGGCGAGGGCGCGCCGGGGGGAGTGTGACGCCTCCACGAAGCTTCTGTATGTCCTCGGCCGTGGGCTCTCCGCTGACCTTGACCAAGTACGTCTTGGGCACATGCGAGGAGGCATGCGTAAGCTTCTGTGTAAGCTCGCCATCGTTCGTCAGCAACAGCAGCCCTTCGCTTGCGTAGTCCAGGCGGCCAACCGGATAGACTCGTGCGCCTACATTCCGAAGTAGGTCCATGACTGTAGGGCGGCCCTCGGGATCACTGGACGTGGTCACGTATCCCTTGGGCTTGTTCAGAGCGAAGTAGACGTGCTGCTCGGGGGCCTTCAGAAGCTTGTTGTTGACTTTAATGTGATCGTGCTCGAGATCGGCCTTGCTGCCTAATTCGGTCACGATCTGTCCGTTGACGCTGACCATGCCGGACTTGATCAGCTCCTCAGCGTGGCGGCGCGAGGCGATTCCGGCAGCGGCGATGATCTTTTGGAGACGTTCGAGAGCCATGGTCAGGGAATGCCCTTGGGCAAACTGCTTAGTCTACATGAAGTGGGTGGTTCCGGCTCGGTGACGCGTGAACAGCCGGATGTGATGCTCTCGTCTTACCTTTTCGTTTCAGGTTTCGCGAAAAGTGGAGGGTGCCCCATCTCTGCCTTCTTTTTGGCACAGGTGGGACATGGGTCGTCTGGCACCGCCGGCGTCGGCGATTCTTGCGTGCCTCTGGCCTGCGCCGTTTCGTGAACCCTGGAACGCGAAACGGCCTTTAGCTCTGCGTAGCTTCCGAGGGCTGCTCGCTTTCCGCTGGTGCTGCTTCGGACGCAGCTTCCGGGGTCTCACGGCCTTCCCCTGCGGCCGCCTCGGCTCCCGCTGGTGCTCCAGCCTCCTGGGCGGGTCCGCTGAACAGCTCTTCCTGTCCGCTGATCAGCTTTTCGAACTCTTCCATGCTGGGAAGCTCGGTCACGTCTTTCAGGCCGAACCGCATCAGAAACTCTTTCGTAGTCTTGTACAAGATGGGCCGCCCGATCACCTGCTTGCGTCCGGCCGTGGTGATGAGCTTGCGGTCGATCAGCGTCGCGAGCACGCCTTGCGAATCCACTCCGCGAATCTCGCTGATCTCGGGCGCAGTAATGGGCTGCTTATAGGCGATAACTGCGAGCGTTTCCAGCGCCTGTAGCGACAGCCGGATCGGCGGCTTCAGGCTCTTGGCGAAGCTGCGGACCACGTCGTGATGCTCCGGCTTCGTGGCCATGCGATATCCACCGGCGACGGCGCGAATCTCCATGCCGCGATCGGCCGAGTTGTATTCGGCGATCAGCTCTTCGAGCGATGCGCGGAGGCGGCTCTTTACTTCAGCCTGGATCGCCGCCGGGTCAGCGCCTTCAATGTTCAGCCCGCCTTCGCTGGCGATGGAGTCCTTGAGAAGCAGCATGAGCTGGTCTAGCGTGACCGGCTCTTCGGCTGCGTAGATGACGGCTTCGAGTTTGCCTTTAATTCCCATTCGATGTTTTCAATCGTTATCGCCAGTCGTCGCGAACGGAGGCGTCTTCGCCAAGCACGTTGTCGAACGCAGCGCTCTTCTTAATGATGATGTCACCAAAAACGCGTTCCTGCCGCAGAAGGATCGCCTGCAACCGAACCAGTTCCAGCAGCGCAAGGAAGGCGCATACCAGCGCATTGCGCGTCTGCAAGGTTCGTAACAGCTGCTTCAGCTTGATGGGCCGGTCTTCCACCACCAGCCGGTGACGGAAGTAGTCGATCATCTGCGTGACGGTGACGGCGTCTTCGTCCACGCTAATGATCGGCCGATGACGTGCGCGATCCAGGATCTGCTGGAACGTTCGCACCAGGTCTACGACATCGGCCGCCATCTCCGGCTCTGTGCCTTCCGCGTTCTTGAATTCCTTCATCGCCGGATTGGAGAGAACCGCCTCTTCAATCTGCTGGCGCTGTAAAAGCATCTGCGCGGCCATCTTGAATTTCTCGTGCTCGAGCAGACGATTCACAAGCTCCGTGCGCGGATCGTCCTGCGCATCGGCACTTATGGTCGGGTCGCGCGGCAGCAGCATGCGCGACTTGATCTGGATGAGCACCGACGCCATGTAGATAAAGTCAGCGGCAACGTCGACGTCCAGTTCGCGAATGTGCTCCACGTACCCCAGGTACTGTGCCGTGATCTGCGCGATGGGGATGTCGTAGATGTCGATGTCCTGCTTGCGAATGAGATCGAGCAGCAGGTCCAGCGGCCCGTCGTAAAGCTGGCCGAGTGTGATAGCGAAGGGAAACTCGGTGTCACGCTTGGGCCGTGCGGCCTCGGGCTTCGGAGCTTCGACGGGCGAAGATCCGGCTGGACGGCTGTCGACGTCGGCTGTCACTGGAGTTGGCGTTGGTTGATCCGGCATCAAATGCGGTTGCTCGAAATTCGTTGCATCAAGATACAGCAGTGCCAGTTATTTTGCTGCACTAGCTTCGTTTCTAGGTGGTTCGTAGTCGTGAGATAAGTTCATCGCCTCACGCACATCGACCATGGTGTTTTCCGCGATCTTGCGCGCGCGTGCCGAACCGGCTTCCAGAATATCCCAGACCAGCCGCGGATTGTCTTCGTATTTTCGGCGGCGCTCCTGCAGCGGATTCAGGATCTGCACCAGTGCGTCGGCAGCCCAGCTTTTGCATTCAATACAGCCGATTCCGGCCGTAGTGCAACCAACTTCTACTTTCTCGATCGTCGCCGGCTCGCTGAAAATCTTATGCAGGGAGAAGACCGGGCAGACGTTGGGATTGCCGGGATCGCTCCGCCGCACGCGTGCCGGATCGGTGACCATGGTCTTCAGCTTCTGACGGACCACCGGCTCCGGATCACTGAGCAACACCGCGTTATCGTACGACTTCGACATTTTGCGCCCGTCGGTCCCAGGCAGCTTGGGCATGGGCGTGAGCAGCGGTTGCGGTTCCGGAAAAACGTAACCTCGCCGGCCCGAATAGAACATATTGAAGCGCCGCGCGATCTCGCGTGTGAGCTCGACGTGTGGAACCTGATCTTCGCCCACCGGGACGTAATCGCCACGGTAGATCAGAATATCGGCCGCCTGCAGCACGGGATATCCGAGAAAACCGTAGGTGCTCAGGTCCTTCTCTTTGATGTTTTCGCGCTGCTCTTTATAGGTGGGAACGCGCTCGAGCCAGCCCAGCGGCGTGATCATCGAAAGCAGCAAGTGCAGCTCAGCGTGCGAAGGCACATGCGACTGGATGAAGATAGTCGCGACTTCGGGATCAAGTCCGGCGGCGAGCCAATCGAACACCATCTCGACGATGTTCGATTTCACGCGGTTGGTATCGGCGTAATCGGTGGTGAGCGCGTGCCAATCGGCGACGAAGAAAAAGCATTCGTACTGCGTTTGCAGCCTGACCCAATTATCGAGAGCACCGACGAGGTGTCCCAAGTGAAGCTTGCCCGTGGGGCGCATCCCGCTTAAAACGCGGGGCTTCCGATTGTTCTTTTCTGGCATTAAATTCTCGCGAGGACGAAGTCGAAAAATTGCAGAACCGGAGTCATCAGGAAACGGATGATCGGTCCGCCGACCAAAAACAGCAGCACTAATCCAATCATGCCGGCCATATCGTAAGCGCGGCGCATCGATTCAGGCAGAAAATGGCGCAGCACGTGACTGCCGTCGAGCGGCGGAATCGGAATTACATTGAACGCCGCGAGCAGCACGTTGATGTACATGAACTCGTAGAGCAAGACTGTGATTGGGACGAGAATGGATCCAGATTCTCCGGCGAAGCCATGAACTAGTGCTCTGCCCAAGTGCGATGTGTTCGCGACGATTGCCAACCCCACAACCGAGCCGGAAGCCACCAGCAGGTTACTCGCAGGTCCCGCAAGCGACGTAAGGATATCGTCGCGAACCGGATTCTTGAAATGCCGCGGGTCCACCGGAGTCGGTTTCGCCCATCCGATCACCGGGAAATGGCTGATCATCGCGATTGCGGGTAGCAGGATCGTGCCCACCGGATCGATGTGCTTAATCGGATTGAGTGTGATCCGGCCCAGCATGCGCGCGGTAGGATCGCCGCAGCGGTTCGCCATCCAGGCGTGCGCCGATTCATGCACACTGATCGCGAACAGGAACGCGATGATTTGAAACAGGATCTGTACGACATCCAGGTTCATGCTGGTACTTCGATGGTATCACGGGGAATCTGCGAGAGTTCCCGCGCGAGGCGAGCGCCTGCACAAGTTCAGTGCGTCTGCAGTACTTGCGAAGTGATTGGGTCGACTTCGATTTCGATGCGCGTGTCCTTTGGAAACGAAACATCTTTTCCGTGCGCGATGAAACGCGCATACGTGGTGCGCGCCGTTCCGTAGGCGCCAATGACTCCGCCCACGTAGTTCGATCCGGTGCTGATGGCGAGCGCCCGGCCAATCAGCGCAAATCCATTGCTCGAAACCGCGGCGTGGGCCAGGGTGTCTTCATCTTCGTGCAAAGCCGCAGCAGATAAAACGCCCATCGCCAGTGGAAGCAGCGCACTAGATTTTTGCGGACTCACGCCGCCTTCCACATCCATTTGCAGGTTCGAACGATGATCCACCGCAATCGCGCTGGTGGTTCCGTAGACGCGCTGCTGGAAACCTTCAGGGAACTGAAGCTGTGTGAACGTAAACCGGAGCACTCCGTTATGCGCCCATTTGCCCGCAGGCTTAGACTGCGTGACCGATCCTACGAGAATGCTGCCTTGCGGAACAACGACGCGATTCTGCTCGTTGAAGAACGGTTCTGTGACTTCCGCCTTCACCGGAGTCCCTGCCGGTGCCGTTTTCGAATCCACTGGAGTCGTAAGTAGCGCGTGCAGAGTTGCCGTTTTCTCCAG
>CAZBCQ010000044.1:16261-18213 GCA_964490255.1 uncultured Terriglobales bacterium
CCGTCGAGATAGGCACCTGCGCGCCGCCAGGAAACGTGATCTGCTGGAACTCGACGGCAGCATCGTGCAGTGGTGTGAAGTCGCCCGACAACTTCGCATTCAGACTCCTGCTGTGGGAAGCAGGTTCAAGCGCTACGATCTGCCCAGTCAAAACACTGCCTTGCGGGATGAGCAGCTTGTCGTGCGCATAGACTGGCTGTGTCAGTCGCCCCGTAACTGGAGTTCCAGCCTTCATCTTGGCATCGGCGCTGAGTTGTACCGCGAGGATCGTTCCTGCCGGTAGAGATTCTTTTGCATTCTGCGCCTGTAGTGACGGCAGCAGCAGTCCGATGGCAGCGAGAAGACTACACGTGCTTCGCATCGACATGCTTGATCCAGACATTCGGATGTTTAGTGTACAACGCTGGCAATACGCCGCTTTTCGGATTCAGGATGAAATTTTTGTCACTGAGGTTGGCGCTACTGCTCAAGTGACTTCGGCCTTTATCTCTGGATGACGGTCACCTGGTGCGATCCTACTTCGGCCTGGTCAATTTTGTTGGGCAGTTTGAAGGTGCTATCGATCCCCAAGTTGGGGTACTTCGGATGTATGTAGTGGTCGACGAAGTACTCGAGTGCCATGCGAGGAACGGCAACGCCATCCAGCGATACCGAGTCGATATGCACCTGGCCGGTGCCGTTCAGGCCCTGGGCATGAGCATCCGCCGTGACCTGGTGGATGCCTCTGAAGAGCGACATCAGCGGATTTGCAGAGTACCGGCCGCTCGTGACCTGGTCGAAATCGAGATCCGCAGTCCCGTGAATGATTCGCGGATCCGCCTGCAATTGCAGGCGGTTTACACCTTTGGGGAGATCGGCCTGTCCAGATGAGAACCACGAATTCACTTCCCGCTCAGTTAGCACAGTGGGCGTGGGATCGGGATGAGCCAGCTTTCCGTTCTGCTCGATGTGAGCGAACTTGCGTTCGGCACTGCGCCCGGCCGCATCGTATGTCGCCTGCGTGTGAGATGCTGCCTGCGACCCCAATCCAACGGCGTAACCAGCTATAGCGATGAACGCAAGCACACTGCGAACTCTGGCTATCTTCATCAGCGAACTTTTCGCAGACTCGCCTGCTTGGCCGCGCCTTCGACGGGAACGACCTTCGGACGCGCCAGTGTGCCGGTGACGGAATAGGCGGATCCGGAATCGCGGGTTAGAGTCATTTTCAGATCGCGGGCAAGCGATGCTGTCCCGCTGATCTGATAGATGCCCGCATGGTTCTGCAATTTGCCTTCAGAGATGCTGAGTTCGCCTTCCTTCAATTGCAGTTCGCCCTCGAAGCGCTGGATGGCAAGCGGCTGGTGCTCACTCGCCAACGTGATATGCGGTAGGGAACCGTTGCGCCAATCGAAATTGGCGCTTGCCGAAGTGGACTTCAGCAGGTCTGAAGCCTGCCAACCAGCGGCACTGCCCTCATAACTGACGGCAATGGTGCCTGTCGCCCAACCGTCTTTCATAAGCGAAGCCAGATCCGCCATGGAGACATGATCGAACTGTCCCTTCGACTTGAACACTGGCTGATTCTTCTCGTTGTTCAGCGTGAACTCGCCCTGATACGTGCCGCCGAAGACGCTCGCATGAAAGTCAGTAATCGCTGCAGAGTCTGGCGAGATGGATATTTGGGCCGCTGCTTTGGTCGCCGGTATCGTTTTCACTTGGAATTTCTGCGCAGCAATGTGTCCCTTTGCGTAGACCCAGCTCCATGGAGCATTGGGATTGTTGCTATTACCTACGAGACGCTCGTACCAGGGACGATTCCAGGCTTTCGGATTCACCAGTCGATTTAAATCGTCGAGAGCGAGTGAATCGGATCTGAGGTCGAATGAGATCGCGCAATCCGGTGAGGGCTGGCAGTGCCGTGGGACCTGGAAGGTTCCCGTCGCGGCAATATGCACCGCAGGAAAGGACAG
>CAZBCQ010000044.1:18313-22947 GCA_964490255.1 uncultured Terriglobales bacterium
GCCGTGGGACCTGGAAGGTTCCCGTCGCGGCAATATGCACCGCAGGAAAGGACAGCGCGAGATTCTGAAGCGAAACTCGATTTTCGTCAGCAATCAGATCTGCGGAGGCAATGCGAACGGGAGTTGCGAAGCCGGCCACTGCAACCGTTGCATTGTGCAGCTGACCTCTGCCCGTGAGAGTTGGGGCCTGGAACTGTGCCCAGCTGCCGTTCAACTCGCCGGCGAGCTTAGCGTTGCCTTCCATAGACTTTGCCGGAGCGTACAAGCCGAATGCCGAGGAGACCTGGAGCGCGCGCTTCAGTGCGACTTCGGATTGCATTTCGACGTGATAGCTCGATGCTGTTATCCACCCACTCACCGTAGCCGGACTGGCGCCCCCCAGGTTGAATGTGAACGGCTGTATCGCTACGACCGTCGAAGCACTGCCAGACCCAGCAGCTGGCATCACGCTCCGTAGCTTGCTTCCAGGCTTGTCCTCTCGCTTCGGCTGTCCAGCGCTGAACTGAATTGCACTGACCGTCAGTGGCGTGTCGCCGAGTTGTTTCGAACGCAGTTCCCACTCTGACGTCGCTCCCGTCCCAGACCAAACGTTCTGACCTTTAGCAGTCCTTAAATTGAATTCGCCATCGAGTGTGCCAACCGCAGAGAGATCGCCGGCCATGCCCAACTTCGCGTGCCGGGCAAGGTTGATGGGGAATTGCGCGGGAATCTTGTTCAGCGAAAAAGCGAAATCGTAGGAACGCGGTTGCGTCAGTTGCGCAGCACCTCGTGCCAGGATCTGTCCTGTTCCTACCGGGCTAAGACAAGCTGCATCGCTCAGCGTGTGATCCACATTGCTGTACTTCGCGGTGCAGTGGGTAAACAACGTAACCGAATCGGTGGCAAAAATGTCGTATCGGCGGAAGTCCTGGACTGTCGAATCGGCGACCACCTGCAGGTCTCGCGGTCTGCCTGCCAGGTTCACATTCAGCTGGACCGAGCCTCGCCAGCCGGCATCCCGTCCATGAAGCAGGGTAGTGAGTTGTCCAAGCTGGCCGTGCGACCAATTGAGGTGCAACACCAGAGGCGTCTCGCCCAACGACGCGCCGCGCCGGACGGTACCCTCGACTCCTATGAGACCTGTATCGCTGAGGTTTGCGTCGGTGCGCATCGGCCGTGCCTCAAGGCGCATGTGCCATTCGTCTTCGGACGCAAGCCAGAGCGCGAAATCGGCCTCATTCAGGGCGTACACCGTTTTTTCGAGTCCCAGCTTCAGGTTGATTCGCCCGCCAGTTGATTCGATATAAGGGAATCGCGCGCGGTACTCCGGACGCTTCTTTGAGGTTGGCGCCGCCGGTATCTCTCGAGCTCGTTCGAACACGCTCTCCACGTTCCACTCGCCGTCAGGCAAACGCACCAGGTTCAGGCTCGGATAGCTAAGGCTGAGCTGTGAAATCTCCAAACGCCCCCTCCAGAGCGAAGTCAAGCGAAGAGCTGCCGTGACTTCGTCGGCTCGCAACATAGGTTCGGCGCTGAAGCGAGGATCGTCGGCTACTACCAGTCCGCTGATCGTGAGACCGGGCGTAGGGAACACGTGCATGCTCACGCCGCGGACGGTTACTTCGCGCCCCATGGCAGCACTCAGCGAGCGGGAAACCGCAGCGCGATATCGGCCGACGTTGATTGCCGGCACGACAAAGGCCGCAATCACGAAGATCGCAATTGCGGCCAGTACGAGTCGTTTTTGAGGCTTGGAAATCATCACTAGCGCACGACGTGGAACATGCGCCGCCAACGAGTCTGATCGAAGAAGTGAATGACGACCTTGGCAATGAACGCTACCCGGTCGCCGATGCTGGTCTTCTGATACTGACCCGCAGGTGTTTCGAAGGACCAGTAAATGAACATCGGACGGCCGATGACATTCTCCTGTGGAATAAATCCGAAATAGCGGCTGTCATAACTTACGTCGCGGTTGTCCCCCATCCCGAAGTAGCGGCCCGGTGGAACCACCAGCTCTCCATTCTGGATATACGAACTCATCTCCAGGTGCCATTCCGGTGTGATCATTCCCTCCGGAGGAGGAACATCGGGGAAATTGTCGCGATAAGGGTTGTAGCTGTCTTGGACGTGTATGACATAAGGCTCATTCAGCGCCTGGCCATTGCGGTACACAACTCCATCTTTCAGGCGAATGTGATCGCCCGGAATGCCGATGATGCGCTTCACCACATAAAGGCCAGGCTCGGCAGGCGAGAGGAAAACGATGATGTCGCCATGCCTTGGAGTGCGATAGGGAATCAGCGGCATCCAGTTCGTCTTTGGAGCCACCGTCACGCGGTCTACGAACACGTGGTCGCCGATCAGCAGCGTGTTCTCCATCGAGGATGACGGAATCTCAAACGCCTGCAGATTGAAGGTGATGATGAACAGACCGACCACCAGCACAACCGCCATCGAGGAGATGAACTCCATCGTGGTTTCGTGCTTTTTTTCGGGCTTAGGAGATGATTCCTTCAGTGGCGCTTTCTTGTTAGTTTCCGTTGCCAAGCGGTTCGAGTCCTGCCTTTGGGGAGACCAGGCTACTTAACCAGCACCAGCATGCGCTGCCAGCGAGGTTGACCCCAGTGTCTCCGAATAAAACCTGCTAAACGCACAAGTTTAGCATCTTGCGGATCAGGATCGAGGGAGGTGTCGTCACGATTCACGGACCAGTAAATGAGCAGCGGTCTGCCTACGATGTTTTCCGCAGGCACAAAGCCCCAGTACCGGCTATCCAGGCTCTCATCGCGATTGTCGCCCATGACGAAATACTCGCCTTCGGGAACGACCAGTTCGCCATTGTGAATCAGACGTTTCATCTGAATCCACCAATGGCGGTCGACATTTTCGGAGAAATAGTCCGTGTTTGGAAAGTCATCGCGATAAGGATCCGCACTGCGCGCCTTGAACAACGTATAGGGTTCGTCGAGCGGCCACCCATTCACGAAAACGCGTTTGCTCACCAGGTGAACGCGATCCCCCGGCAGCGCGATCACACGCTTCACGAAGTGTTGCGAAGGTTGCACCGGATAGCGGAAAACAATGATGTCGCCACGCTTCAACCCAGCATAAGGAAGAGTGAAGTTCCAATTGCCACCGTGCGCGAAGCTGGTCTTGTTGACCAGGAGATAGTCGCCGATCAGCAGAGTGCCTTCCATCGATTCCGATGGAATCTCGAAGGCCTGCACGACGAATGTCATCACGAAGATTGCAATGATGAGAACCCCGGCGAGCCATTGGACAAATTTCAGGCTGGAAGATCCCTTCCGTTGCTTCGCCGGTTTCGGGGGTTCGACGATGACCGCGGGTTCGACTGCTGCTTCGTTCATGTCCGGCTACTTGGAAAGCTGATGCCGCCTCTTGTTGGACGGATACGTCGGAATGAGGTAACTGAGCACCGCGAAGACTCTGGCGTCATGAGCCGCTCCACAGCTCCGCCTGCCGCGAGTTCTTCAAATGCTCTAGGGCAAGCTTGGCGGCTGCCTGCTCACCCTGTTTCTTGGTAGTTCCCTGCGCTTGCCCAGTGAAGTCGGAGCGTCCATTGCCCGCGTGTGGAATGCGAACTTCCACCGTGAACATCTTGCTGTGCTGCGGGCCATGCTCATGAACGACGGCATATCGCGGGTGCGCCAAGCCCAAAGCGTGAGCCTTTTCCTGCAGTGCCGATTTGTAATCCGTCACGGGCAGCACGACGGTCTTACGACGTGCCAGCTTCCGCAACTCCGGGCCGAGCACTTTTTCCAGAATGAAGGTCTTTGTTTTCTCCATTCCGGCGTCGAGATACATGGCGGCCAGCAGGGCTTCCAAAGCGTCCACCTGAAGCGCTACCTTCTCGCGTCCACCGCTTTTTTCTTCGCCGCGTCCAAGACGCAGGTATCGCCCGATACGCAACTTCTTGGCCGCATGTATCAGATGCTGCTCGCTGACGAGGTAGGCGCGGAATTTCGAAAGCTCACCTTCGCGAAACTGAGGAAAGCTCTGAAACAACTTTTCGCTGGTAACCAGTTCCAGAACCGCATCGCCCAGAAATTCCAGCTGCTCGTTGTCAGGCACAGCAATTCCTTCTTCGGACGACTGCTCCATCTCCCGTGCATACGAGGTATGGGTCAGTGCCTGCTCCAGCAGTTTGCTGCGGCGGAAGCGGTGGCCAAGTGCCTCTTCGAGCTTTTTGAAGTCTCGCGCTTTCATGCAAGGTTTCGAGTCGGAGCTACACGCCGCAGCAGTAGCGGTTATTTGGGACCGGTTGCCGGTCCCGCCAGCTTCGCCAGGCGATCACGTTCCTCGGCGCAGTAGCTACCCGCAGGATGATTCTGCGCAATCTCAATGCACTTGTTAGCAGCCTGTAGCGCGTCGGAGTACTTGTTCTCCCGGTCCAGAGCCAGCGAGAGTTGCAACCACGTGACTGGATCGGGCTGCAGCGTGGAACTCTCGACCGATTTGCGAAGGTACGTTTCCGCCTGCGGATAATTCTTTCTGTTGAACTCGACGGTTCCCAACGACGAATAGGCCATGGACCGCACCAACTCCTTAAACATGGGGACTTTGTCGTCGGCGGTACCGGCTGGAACGCCAGTTCCATTCTCGATCGATTCCAGCGCGTGGTTCGCGTACTT
>CAZBCQ010000044.1:23047-27973 GCA_964490255.1 uncultured Terriglobales bacterium
AAATCGTTGGCGGCCTGCTCAAGCGAAGTCGGATCGGGCTTGGCGGCAGCTTCCTGGTACGCCTTGTATTCATCCTGCGTCTTCGCCTGCGGCTGGTGCTTCACTGGGCCGGTCGGCGTCTGCGCCGGAGCCTGCTGCGCCCCTTGAGCCGGAGTCTGGGTTGTTGCGGCCGGTTGCTGCTGTACAGGTGCCTGCTGTGCAGGTTGCTGTTGTTGCGGCGTTGCCTGCGGATTTCCGCCCGAGGTGCTCATCGAGCCGCCCTGAGCGAGCGCCATACCGGCAAGCGCTCCGCATACCAGCATTATTCTCGAGATCGTCATGATTGCTTCTCCTTGTGGCCGCCTACGCATGATTACTGATCCTGTTTCGCGCCCTGTTGCTGCGGAGCGTGGAAAGCTTCTTTCAAGCCGCGCTCAGCCGCGGGCTTCGTTGTATCGTCTCCCGACTGAAGAGCAGCCTTGTAATGCTGCACGGCCGTATCGCGTTCATCCTGCATGTCATAGATACGGCCGAGATAAATGTGCGACCACGCGCTGAGCCGGGGCTGCTTGGAAGCCTGAATTGTTTGCTCGAAAAAGTTGACGGCGCTATCCACGTCGCGATTGAGGCTGGCTGCCTGGCCAAGAATGAAAAGCGCACGAGCCGGGTCGGGACCCTGCTGCGCGAGCACCGCCTGCGCGAGTTTCTGTGCGCCCACGACGTCGCCTTCACCAAGTTTCTGCTCGGCAAGATCCAACGGATCTTTCTTCAGATACGCGGTGGTACTCAGCACTTCCGGAGCCGACTCTTTTGCAAACGTAACCTGCGCCGCGCGCTTGCGCTCCTTGCCCACGTCCATGGTGTAAAGCCAGTCAGGATAGGCCGAGGTCAAACCCGTCGGCGAATTCGCAAATGTGGTCAGCTGATCGTAGAAATATCGTGTGAGCACGAAGCCGGCGCTCATCGAGTCGTTCACAGCCTGCTGTCGCTGCGCGTCCGCATTCTTCCCGGGAATCAGGTGAGCTTCGACCGCGCGGATCAGAGATTCGGTGACCAGCAGTGTGATATCGCGCTTGAAACTCTCGTCCAGCGGCGCTGTTTGCACTTCCTTCAACAGCGGCGAGATGTTCTTCATCGCCGTGGCGCGCTTCAATGCAAGAGGGTCAAGGGTGAAATGGAGGTACGTATGCCGGACCTGCGTCAGGTTGATCCTGCCCGCTTCCGGAGAAATCACCATGAAGTAATCAGCGGCGTAGTTGCGGGCATTGACGTGTGCCGGAGCCGCCATTGGCTCAATGTAAATGATGAACTGACGTCCCGCGTAACCGCTGCTCGGAACCTTCAGGTAGACCTCAGTCGCGAGGATCACATTCGAAATAGGTTCCTGCAAGGCGGCGATGATCGCATCGTACTGCTTCTGGTGCCTCAACCAGATCTCGTGCAGTTGGGCAGCCGAATAGAAATTCTTCAATAGCGGAATGAAGCCGAGCACGTAGCTCGCATCCGGCGGCATATCCGCTTCCCGCAGCTTGGTGGTGAACTGAGGTGGCTGATCGAGGTTGAGCGCCAGCGAGACATATTGTGCAACGTTCTGCGCCGAGTCGCCCTGTTGATGATCTCGATAGAAGGCGCATATTTCCTGTGTTGCGTGAGCGGCAGCTTCGGATTCGCGAATAACCTGGCTCACTTCAGCGCGAACTTCGCCTCGGACCGAATTCGATTGAGACAGATCAGCGTCGTATCCACAGGCGTTCAGCGCTGTGAAGACGGAAAATAGGGTCTCGCTGGAGTCGAGGCTGACTTTCGATAGCGGCGCTTCCGCTGGAGTCGGAGCATTTGCCCCAGGACCGGGCTTGGACGCACTCGTCGACGGAGCAGGTTTTGACGCGTCTGAAGGGGTAGCAGATTGAGCGGCACAAAACTGCGCAAGAAAAATTACAAGACAAGCGAGAATTTTGTTTCGGATCAAGGAGCCCAGCACGAACCTCCTGCGAATTGCGCAGAAACTCAGAGAAAGTGTACGGGCTATAGAGGAAGGCGGTCAAACCCGCGGTCCCTCTGAAATGAAAAAAGCCGCCGGTCTTCCCGGCGGCTCTCAGAAACGAATCTCGCGGCGTCTATCCCTTCACGTTTACATTCGAGAAGGTCAGCACTGCACGTCCCGTGGTCGGGCGCCCGAATGACGTCGCCGGCCTGAACACGGTGAAGATCAGCATGTTCTTCAGATCGGAATCCACCACCTCTCCGCCATGCGGAGAAGAGAGTACGCGGTAATCCTGAACGCGACCGTTGGCGTCGATGTAGGCCTCGATGACCACCGAGCCTGGATTGACGTCGTTAGTTAGTCCGAATGGCGCGATTGCCAGCTCCGGCGGCGTATACAGCATCGTCGGGACATCGTTCGTTTGCGCGGGTAGCACAAAGAAGCCGATAAGCAAGCCGAAGAATACGACGGCGCTGAGGATGCCGGCGGTGGCGGGCACCATGAAAGCACGCATCGCCTCTTCGAAGCGGAACTTCAGATTCTCCCACGGGCTAACGCGCACCCTGGAAGCTTCGCGCGATAAAGCCAGACGAATTTTCAGCGCCAGATCGGCTGGAGCAGGTTGCCGGCCAACAGAATGAACCAGCGACCTCATCTGCCGTAAGCCAAGCAGTTCGGAGTGGCAGTCTGTGCAAGATCCCAGATGTTCGGTCAAGGCCCGTCGATCCTCGATCTCCAGGTTCCCATCCAGATGCCACGAAAGTAGCGATTTCGCCTTCGTGCACTTCATGACGTAACCTCGATCTCACGCCCGCCTCGTCCTACGGTCTCTCGTGCGGACCGGTTGGGCAGCTTCGAAGCCGACGATTCTTGCAGGAACCGTTCCAGCTTCTTTTTCAAAGCCTCCCGTCCGCGAGTCAGGCGCGATTTTACCGTCCCCAGGGAAACATCCATTACTTCAGCAATCTCTTCGTACGACAGCTCTTCCATGTCGCGCAGCACCAACGTGGTGCGATACGGTTCGGCGACGTCTCGTAACGCGTTCTCCACCCGGGCCCGCATCTCAGTCCTCGCCATATCGTCGAACGGAGAAGTGCGTTCGTCGACCAGAATGTCTTTCAAGCACGGACCATGCTGCTCTTCGGTCTCGCCGCCGGGCTCCAGTTCCATTGAGGTTTCCCGCGACTTATGCCGGAACCACCAGCGCCGCCGGTTCGATGCCTCATGAACCGCGATGCGATAGATCCAGGTCTTCAGGCTGGAAGCACCATTGAAGTGCTGCATGCCCCGGAATACCTTCAGGAACACTTCCTGTGTCGTGTCGGCAGCATCCGCAGAATCGTTCAGAATGCGGTAGACCAGGTTGTACACGGGCGGCTGGAACTGGCTGATGAGCCAAGCGTAGGCGTCTTCCGATCCTGCCTTTAGTTCGGCGACAATCGAAGATTCGTCCGCTCGTAACTCCAGAGCGCCAGCTAAGTTGCCCAAGGTTGCTGCTCCCGCCATGGATCTCACGGCGTCACCCCCAACATTAGCAGGAACTTATGGCAACAACAACATACCCCGGTAACGAACCGCACACCGCATACATCCCGGCCGATGCCGAGTACACGTAACTCATCAAAAACCGGAACTGCCTTTTCGGCTCCGGGCAGCGTCCGTATCGGGCCCACATTACAGTTAGACCCCACCTGTGTGCGATTTGTTCCCTGAAATTGTGGCCCGCCAGGCCATGTACCAGAGGGATTACTGAGGGGTAGAAGATGCGGGCGTGGGGGCTCCGCTGGCCGTCGCAGGCGGCGTTGGTTTCTTCTTCTTCGCTGTCTTCTTTGCCGGAGCGTTGTCGTCGACGACGATCTTCTTAGGCGGCAAGGAAGGCGCGGCTGCTTGTGCGGCTGTAGCCTGATTTCTCAACTGCACGATCTGCGTTTCTTTGACAGACGCGAGCCCTTCAAGTTGATCGGCTAGGAGCCGGCGAGCGTTGTCCAGATTCGCCGCATCGGTGCCCAGCGAGCGGAATTCTTCCTTGGAGCCAAATGCTCCCGCGTACTCCGTAACGCTCGATAACACTTCGTAGAGGGCATTCACGTTCCGGTACAGCTTTAAGCCGTTGGTAAGGTTCGCAGGATCGTTTCGCACCTCTCCCACGACGTTGGGCAGAGCAGAACTCAGATTCCGTTGCAGAGAAGTCACGTTACCCTCGGCCTGCGCCTTGGTGGAGGAATCGGTCTTCCAGTGATCGATGCGCAGCTTCGCGAGGTTGATCTGCATCGACTGGCTGATCTGGTCCAGGCGTCCAAGCATGGCGCTAATATTGGCCGCAGGCGCCGGTAAGGCCGTGGGAACCGGTGTGGATACGGGCTGCGCGGTAGGTTGAGACTGTGCTACTGCAACGCATGCCAGCAGGGCCGCGCCGAGTAATGAGGTAAGTAGAAGTTTGAAGGTATGCATGACTGTATCGCTTGGCCGTCGCGCTGCTACTCACAATCTCCAGCAGCGCCGAAAACGGCAGAAAGCATTATGCAGGAATGCGAGCCGAAGCGCGAATTTCCGGACGGCTTTCGTCCCCCCTCGGCGCCCAAAATGCGCTCGACTGTGGATGGGACGTATGAACCGGGGCTGGTTTGCGCTCCCGCAACCAGAACCACAGGAAAAGCATGATCAGAACAAAGAGCAGCGCCGAAAGCGATAAGAAGCTCGCGTACGATCCCCGTTGTGGATACTTGGTCGCCATCTCAGCTATCCCTGTTTAAGGTTGGGATGCTTGGCATTGCGAGCAAGAGGCCGACGGATTCGCTTGCGGTTCGACTAATGAATCGCTTGCGGTTCGACTAATGAATCGCTTGCGGTTTGACTATCAGGGTAGGGTAGGCGAGAATAACTTTGCCTCTGTAATCAGCCTTCCCGAAGTGGGCCTGTGGCGCAGCTGGGAGCGCGCTTCCATGGCATGGAAGAGGTCGTCG
>CAZBCQ010000045.1:0-15384 GCA_964490255.1 uncultured Terriglobales bacterium
TATCCGGATTGCAAGTACGTGAAGCAG
The DNA here is from genome assembly GCA_964490255.1 of uncultured Terriglobales bacterium. Taxonomy (GTDB): domain Bacteria; phylum Acidobacteriota; class Terriglobia; order Terriglobales; family Acidobacteriaceae; genus JAJPJE01. Next base: position 28 of record CAZBCQ010000045.1, read on the forward strand.
AACTTCATCGGGATGAAGTGCCCGGAGTGCAAGGAAGGTGAGCTGGTCGAAAAGCGTGCGCGTCGGCGTGGGAATACGTTCTACGGCTGCTCGCGTTATCCGAAGTGCAAGTTCACATCGGCGAATAAGCCGGTTCCGGAAAAATGTCCGGAGTGCGGACACGAGTACCTGGTGCAGAAGTTCTTGAAGTCGGGTCCGGTGCTGGCGTGCCCGAACGAGAAATGCGAGTTTTCGCGACCGTTACCCGTCGAAGAAGCACAGCCAGTTTCCTAAGAGGAGAGAATGGCCAAGACAGATAAAAATTCCAAGAAGAAACCTGCACCACCGACGCATGCGGATGCGGATCTGGTGCTGAAGCTTTACGAACTGCGCCGTGAGCCGGAGCTGCGCCGCGCCCGGCAATTCATGGTGTCGGAGTTCTGGCCGCAAAGTGCCGATGACTACCTGGCCATTCTGAGTGAATTCGGCACCCAAAGAAATACGTGGTATCGCCAGGCCACTTCGTATTGGGAGATGGCGGCGAGCCTGGTGGTTCGCGGCGTCGTGAATCGCGAGATCTTCGTGGATTGGGCGAGCGAGATGTGGATGATCTATGGGAAGGCACTGCCATACCTGAAAGAAGTCCGCGAACGCTCTGGAATGCCGAAGATGTTTGGCCACATGGAGACGGTGATCCAGAGCACCCCGGGGTTTGAGCAGAGACTGGCCGGCCTGCAGAAGCGGATCGGAGAGCTCGGGAAGAAGGCGAAGGCGGCAGCGGCCAAGGGGTAGGCTACCGCGCGCGGGCGAGGGCGCCCGCGGCACCAAGGCAGCCGGGATCGGCTGCCCCACGTACATGTAACTAAGAGAAGTACTCGCGGATGTATTCGTCTTTCGACGCCGCCAACTCCTCTACCGTTCCATCGAAAATTACTCTGGCATCTTTCAGTAGCAGGAACGTAGTGCGCGGGTCGATCGAACTCCCCGGCGGGATCGGCTTCATCTTGTTTTCTTTCTCGTCGAAATAATGGGTAGCCATGATGAGCGTGTCGGGCAGTCGATGCGTGGTCATGAGAGCGCTGGTGTGGTAGACGTCCCGTTGTTTCACTAGCAGCTCGATGATAGTGGTCGAGGTCACCGGGTCGAGGCCGGCCGTGGGCGAATCATAAAGAAGAATCTCGGGCCGGTCGACGATCGCACGCGCGATTCCCACGCGCCGTTTCATTCCGCCGGAGAGTTCGCCGGGGAATTGGTCAATGGTGTTCTCAAGTTCGACGAATCGTAGCGCTTCGCGCACGCGGCGCTCTATCTCCTCAGGCGCCATTCCTTCTTCGATCAGGCGGAACGCAACGTTTTCGCGGACGGTGAGGGAATCGAACAAAGCGCTTTCCTGAAAAACCATTCCCATCTTGCGGCGCAGATCGAACAGTTCATTTTCCGCCATCTCGTTCACGTGCTCTCCCAGCACGTAGATGTCGCCGGAGTCCGGTTTGATGAGGCCGAGAGCCAGCTTGAGAATGGTGGTCTTGCCCGATCCCAGGATACCGAGCAGCATCTTGGTTTCGCCGCGGCCGAGTTCAAAAGAAACGTTCTCGAGCACAACGCGTTCATCGAAAGCGATTGAGACACCTTCGAACACGATGGTTTTCTGCGACGCATCGGGCGGCTGTGGAGTCGTTTGAGGCGATGTGAGCACGGTTCCCATCAGTGCACGTGCATTAGCGTCATCAGAAGCTTGGTGTAGAAGAAGTCGACCATGAGGATCATGACGGAAGAGGAAACCATGGCCTGAGTGGTGGCACGACCCACGCCCTGGGTGCCGCCTTTGGCAGTGAGGCCATAGTAGCAGCCAACTGTCGCAATGATGAAGCCGAAGAGCAAGGGCTTGGTGAGGCCCATAAAGACATCCGCAAACTGCAAGGATTGCCAGGCTGTGGTCCAGTACTGATTGCTGTCCAGTCCGAGGGCGAAGCGCGACACCAGCCACCCGCCGCCGAGTCCCACCAAGTCAGCAATGACGGTTAGAAAAAACAGCATGATGGTGGCAGAGATTACACGCGGCGTAACGAGCTTCTTTAGGGGATCGGTCCCGAGCGCGCGCATGGCGTCGATCTGCTCGGTAACCTTCATCGTGCCCAATTCGCTGGCAATGCCGGACGCGTTGCGCCCGGCGACCATCAGGCCGGAAATGACGGCTCCGAGTTCGCGCACCATGCTGAGCGAAACGAGTTGGCCGGTCAGGGACAGCGATCCAAAACGCTGGAGCGTGTTGGAGCTCTGGAGGGCCAGGACGGCGCCGATCGACATTCCGGCGAGCACTACGACGGGAAGTGACCCTACGCCGATCGAATCCGCCTGTAACAAGGTATCCGCCAGGTAGCGCGGCTTGCGAAAGACATTCGCGACCGAGTGCGCAGCCAGGATGGTGTATTCCTGTACCGACAGTACAGTTTCCATCGCGATTTCAGAGGGTGTCCGTATCTCCATAGTGCGCGGCGGAACAGTTTCTCTTCACCGAACTATATCAGAACGCAGCAGTTACCTCCTCCTGCCCGCAATTGTTCGGTGGCGGAGTGGCGCTCTTTAAAGAGCATGCAAGAATGAACGCAAGCTGCGGCCGTCTAGGTGTGGATTTTCCTTCACGGAACTTTAATGAGCCATTCAAGCGCTGTTAGCAAAGCAGGTTTACTGATTTCAGAGTGGCTGGGGGAGGGCGATCGTGCACCCATTTTGTTCCGCTGTCCTCTCCCTGGAGGATGAATGAAGGTAAAGAAGAGTCTTGCAGGGTTGGCGCTTGTTGCCGCCACCGCATTCGCGGGTGTTACTGGCGCGGCTGCCGAGGAAAACCATCACTATCGTCACGTGCTGTTAATCAGCGTGGACGGAATGCACGCCATTGATCTGGAGAACTGCTCGAAAGGTCTCAGCAGCATTAAAGGCGGAAGCCCTTATTGCCCTACGCTCGCGGAACTGCTGCAGCACGGGGTGAAGTACACGGGAGCGTCCACGTCGAAGCCCTCGGATTCATTCCCGGGCCTGACCGCGCTAGTGACAGGTGCGACGCCCAGATCGACAGGCGCGTTCTATGACGTGAACTACGACCGTTCGCTGTCCCCACCGAAAGTAACCACTCCTTACGGCATTGTGGGCGGCGCAAATCTCTGCCCCGGCACAGTGGGAACACAGGTCGGATACGACGAAGAAATCGATATCAACCTGAATAGTGTTACGGCGGGCGGCGGCATTAATCCGGACTATCTGCCACGTGACCCGAAAAATAACTGTCAACCGGTTTATCCGCACGACTACATTCGCGTGAACACGATCTTCAACGTGGTAAAGCAATCCGGTGGTTACACTGCGTGGTCCGATAAGCATCAGTCGTACGAACTCACCAAAGGACCAGGCGGGAAGGGCGTGGACGACTTCTTCGCGCCTGAGATCAACTCACCGGTCGTGCCCTTGAATATGGGCGGTGCCTTCGATGTAGCGGCCTGCCACACGATTCCCGATCCCACATCCGTTGACGACTGGACTGTGAGCTTCCAGAACATCCAGTGCTACGACACGCTGAAGGTCCAGGCCGTGTTGCGATGGATCGACGGGCGCACGCACGATGGAAGCAAGCCTGCTCCGGTTCCGACTGTATTTGGCATGAACTTCCAGGCGGTCAGCATTGGCCAGAAGCTGGTGGAAAAGTCGATCGGCGTTACTGGCGGATACCTGGATGCGCTCGGCACTCCGAGTCCGGCCCTGGAGGGCGAGATCGAGTTCGTCGACTCCTCCATCGGTCGTATGGTGCAGGAATTGAAGAACCGGGGACTGCTCGATTCGACCCTGATCGTGGTTTCGGCAAAGCACGGCCAGTCGCCGATCGATCCGAACCGCGTGCTGCGTATTCCGGCTGATAACCCCACCCTGGAGCCGCCTTCCGCAGCGCTGCCAGCCGCGGATGTGGCCCAGGCACTGGAAGATGACATTTCTCTGATCTGGCTGACCGATCAGAGCAAGACTGTTGCTGATGCCGACATCCTTTCGAAAAATCTGAGCCTGGTGGGCGGAGGCGAAGTATTTGCCGGACGCACGATGAACCTGCTGTTCAACGATCCCCTGAAGGATCCACGGACTCCGGACATCATCGTGACTCCGAACATCGGGGTTGTGTACACCGGCGGTACGAAAAAAATTTCGGAACACGGCGGCTTTGCGCACGACGATACGAACGTGCTCATGCTGCTCTCCAGTTCGGATTTGTCGCGCAAGACTTTCAATGGCTCCGTAGAGACGCGGCAAGTTGCTCCGACAATTCTGAAGGCACTCGGACTCGATCCGGACAGTCTGGATGCGGTTCGCAAAGAGAAGACACAGGTATTGCCGGCGTTGTTTGACGGCGATGACGAGAGATAAACCAGGCCTCTCACGAAACAATTGGCTGACCTCTTACAGCAATGGCAGGGCGACGGAAGTCACCCTGCCACTTTTTTGTTCGGCCAGTTAATCTTTGTTGCGCTTGCGAATTTCGATGTTGAGGCGCTTGATTTTCTGATTGAGCGTGGAGAGCGGAATGTGGAAGCGCTCGGCTGCCTCGGTCTGATTCGAGTTGCATTTCTCCAGCATGTCGACGATCAGGCGTCGCTCGCATTCTTCGACGAGTTCAAACAGCGAAGCATCGGGGCGATGGTCGAGCATCTGCAGGCCATTGCCGCGACCGACAATCTGGTCCGGCAAGAGTTCCACGGTTATCACCGGACCCGAGCTCAGAACCACAGCCCGTTCCATCACATTTTCGAGTTCGCGGACGTTCCCGGGCCAGTTGTAGTCGAGCAGGTAGCGCAGGGCTTCCGGCGAAATCTCACGCGCATCGCGCTCGTTCTCTTCCGCGAATTTGCGCAGGAAGTACGTGACCAGCAGCGGAATGTCTTCCCGACGGTGACGGAGCGGCGGAAGATCGATGGTGATCACGTTCAGTCGGTAGAAAAGATCTTCGCGGAACTTTCCTTCTTTCACCATTTGCCGGAGATCGACGTTAGTCGCAGCGATGATGCGGACGTCAACGTGAAGTTCCTGCACGCCACCGAGATGCATGAACTTGCGGTCCTGAAGAACGCGGAGGATTTTGGCCTGCGTCTCCATGGTCATCGTGCCGATTTCGTCCAGGAAGAGCGTGCCTTTATCGGCGATTTCGAACAGACCCTTCTTTGAAGCGATGGCGCTGGTAAACGCGCCCTTCACGTGGCCGAAGAGGGTGGATTCGAGCAAGTCGGCCGGCATCGATCCGGTATTCACCGGAACGAAGGGCGCATCCTTGCGCGAGGAATTCATGTGCAGAGCTTTGGCGATGAGTTCTTTGCCGGTTCCGCTTTCGCCCTGCAACAGAATGGTCGAGCGGCTGGGCGCGACTTGCGCGACCAGGTCGAAGATGCGCAGCATCGCTTCGCTCTTGCCAATGATGTTTTCAAAGTTGTAGCGCTGCTTGAGAGCGCGCTTGAGCTGGATGTTTTCTTCTTCAGCGCGGCGACGAGCGACCGCACCCTGAATATCGGCCAGGAGTTTCTCGTTGTCCCACGGCTTCTGGATGAAATTGGTGGCGCCAGCCTGTATGGCAAGGACGGCATTCTCGACCGTGCCGTAGGCGGTGATCATGATGACCGAAAGATCGCGATCGCGTTCGCGAATGTCGCGCAGGACCTCGAGCCCATTCTTGTCGGGTAGCGCAAAATCGAGCAATACCAGGTCAAATGGGCGCTCCGCGATCCGGTTTAAGCCTTCCTCCCCCGTAGCCGCACACTCCACCGAGTAGTTCTCCATCTCGAGCAGAGTCTGGAGAGACTCGCGGATGGCCGCCTCATCGTCAACGATAAGGATCGAGCCAGGTACGGGTTCCGCCTGAGTACGGCGGGAGAAAACAGCAGCTTCAGACATTTACAGCCTTTCTAGCGAGTGGGAATTCAACGACGAAAGTGGTGCCCTCACCTACCCGGCTGTCCACTTCAATCTTTCCAGCATGCTCCTGAATGATTCCATAAGTGACGGACAGCCCCAAACCGGTTCCGCGTCTTCCGTTGTTGCCGGTCTTGGTAGTGAAAAATGGGTCGTAAATCCTTTGGATGTGCTCCTGGGCTATGCCGGTGCCCGTATCAGAGATCATGACCTTCACGCCGTCGCCGTTAGCCGTGGAGACGGTGAGCGTCCCCCCCTGAGGCATCGCGTCTTTCGCGTTGAGGAACAGGTTCAGGAACACCTGCTGCAGTTTGCCCGCGTTGCCATTGATGAAGGGCAGAGTGGGACAGAGACTCTCCTGCATATGAATGTGAGTGGTCTTCATCTGGTGCTCGAGAAGCGCCAGTGTCTCGTGGATGATCTTGTTGAGATCAACGTCGCGGAACTCGGTTCCGCTGGTGCGTGAAAAATTCAGCAAGCTATTGACGATTTCCGAGGCGCGGAACGTCTGATGCGTGATCTTCTCGAGCAGCGCCGATCGTTTTTCGTCGCCTTGCAATTGCTTCGCGAGCATCTGCGCGTATGACGATATGACTGCCAGCGGCGTGTTGACCTCGTGGGCAACGCCTGCCGCGAGCAGACCGATGGAGGACATTTTTTCAGCCTGCGAGAGTTGTGTTTCCAACTCGATGCGCTCGGTGATGTCGTCGACAATAATCAGCCGCCCGATGACGTGGAACTGCTTCGTGACCAGAGGCGCAATGGCGATGTTTGTGACACGCGTATCGTCGCCCAGGATGGTGTTGAACTTGAACTTGTACAGGTTGTGTATGCCCGGAGACTGGCGTACGCGGTAGAACTCCTGCGCAAAGTGCTGCGGAAAGACTTCGGTGATCGGCCGGCCGAGGGCTTGCATGCGTGGCAGGGCGAACATCACTTCCATCTGCGAGTTCCAGAACTCGATACGGTCATCGAGATCGACGGCGAGCACGCCCACGCTGATGGATTCGACGATGTTCTCGTTGAATTCCTTCAGGCGCTCATACTCGATCACTTTTTGTTCGAGCGATGCATAGAGGCGCGCATTCTGGATGGCGATGCCGATGTAACCGGCGACAGTCTCGAGCAGTTCGACGTCCTCGCTGGAGAGGAAGTCGCCTTCCGCAGTTTTCCCCAGTCCAAGCACGGCGATGTTGTGGCCCTGGACCGTACATGGAATGAAGTAATTCAGGTCAAGACGGGCTATGGTCTGTTGAGCCTCAGGGGTCTCGCGCACGACCTGATGGGTGTTGTCGAAAAACAAGTGCCCGGCAGCATCTTCCGGACGTTTCAATGCCAGGAACGAAAGGTCGAGATTACGGGTATCGGCGATGCCGAACGACTTCGCCATAATGAACTCGCCGGTAGTCTCTGAAGCAGTGAAGATGGCGAGCCGATCGACCAGTAACGTGCGCGAGAGGCGATCGACCACGGAGCTGAGCATCTTGTCGAGGTCGACCTGCGAACTCAACTCACGGCCGAATTCGATCAGCGTCTTACGGTAGTCATAACGCTTCTTGTAGAAGAACATGTCCAGGCGATCCTGAATCCAGTTCTTCATCGGATCGAAGAGAAGCGCCGTGACCATGATGGCCACGATCAGCCCGGATGGACCTGCGCTAGGCAGACGCGTATGGACAATCTCGGCAGCCAGTCCAACAGCAGCGAAGTAAACGCCAGCGATTGTCGCGGCGGCCAAAGTGTAAGCCATGCCGCGCTTGAAGATCAGGTCCACGTCCATCAAGCGGTAACGGAATATGGCGTAGCCGAAGGTGAGCGGCAAGAAGACGAGCGCCAAGACAGCAATCTTGGTGAGCAGACCGGCCGGCTGACCGTCGGAGTACGGAATCACATAAAACAGAATGTAAGGAACGATGGCGATGGTCGTTCCGCGCGTGACCCACTTCATCTGCTGGCGCAGGATCGGCGAAGCCGCCCGCCGGTAACTGTGCCAGAGCACTCCCACTGCAACCAGGAAGAGCACGGAGATATAGACCATCTGCGTGCTGTCGAGCCAGTAGACCAGCAGTTCGCTTGGCTGGAGTTTCTGCTTGGCGAAGACGCGAAGGGCCAGCAATAGCGCACCCGGTACATAGGTGCCCGGGATCAGCCACTTGTGCTCGCGAACGATCCGTTTCGGTTCAGGGAAGGTAAGCACGAAATGCAGGAAGAGCGCCGGTTGCAATATTTCGGCAACAACGTTGGACCAGTAGACGGCCCAGTCGAAATCGTTCAGCTTTCCGGTGTAATGGAACGAGAAGTAGATGAACGAGGCGAGACAAAATAGATAAAAGTGCGTTGCTTTGGGGGCCGTCCAACGCCTGAGCAGGACGTACAGGCCAATGCCGAGATAGATGAGCGCGATGAGCCGCAATCCGGCATTCAGCGAACGGTCATAGGGCACCAGAATGACCGGAACTTGTACCGGAATGCCATTACGGATCAGGCTGTACTTTGTTTTGGAGTAAGTGCCCACGCGGAACAGCTGTTTCGTGAGTGCGCCCACGTCCTGCACGTCGTGATCGTCAACCGCGGTGAGCAGGTCGCCAGTCTTGACTCCGGCGCGTGCACCGGGACCATCATTGTCGATGCGTTTTGCCTCGACATGGCCCGCCTTTTCGACCCACCACACGCCGTCGTAAGGCGTTTCGAACTGCCGCTCTTTCTGGAAATTGATCCAGGCAAAGATGGCAGCCGTGATCGTCAGCAGCGCCAGCGCGACAGCAACGAAGCGAACTTGTGCATCCTTGGTCATGAGCGGGCTGGACGGAGCGGGAGGTGGTACACGCGGCGCGAGTCTCCTCCCCGTACCTTCTTCTTGCACGCTATGTGCCAGTTCTAGGGCCATCTCTTAGATGGTAAATACCAAGTTCACAGCAACTTGCATAATCTTAGCAGCTCCAGAGGAGGCGATCTTCCATTTTTGGAATCGATATTCAGGTTTCAGGAGAGCTGGTCTCCCGAAAGCGGGAGCCGCCTTGATGAGCAGGCGAGGAGTCCAAAAAGGGATCAAGTAGAATCTAGAATCTTCAACTTGTCACAACGAGGTCACAGGCTTGACGGATTTGAATGTCGACGAACTGAAACGCCGTTTGAACGCGGGTGATTATCTGGAAATCACGACCAGTGGCGGTGCTTACGAAGTGTGGGCGGAACCTTATGCGAATCCGCCGGCAATTTTCTTTGAAGGTGAAAAATACGCAATTGCGGAACTGGACCGAATCGCGCAACAGATCGTGGAAGAGATGCGCCGTGGCGATTTAAGGTGCCGGTGGGTCGAGGACGATTAGGCCGCAGATAAAAAGGGGGAGTCAACGGACTCCCCACACAGAAGCGACAGAGGCGATATCAACTACTAAGAATCAGGAAATCCGGTTTTCGGTTGCTTGGAAGCTGATTCCGATTTCCCTTATTTGATTTTCCGTCCCAAGGGCTGTGACTTAGCTGAACCTTGTGCGAGTCCGGCTGGTACTCTATTTCCATAAATCATGGACCCCATTGCTCTTACCCGCGCTCTGGTGGATATCGAGTCGATCAGTGGCAATGAAGCGCCAGTCGGCGAGTTCCTTGAAGGGGCGCTGACCTCGTTGGGATATGAAGTGCGGCGCATGCCGGTGGAGCGGCACCGCTTCAACGTGATCGCCGTCCCGCCGAAAATGCCTGCCCCCCAGATTTTCTTTTCAACCCACATGGACACCGTTCCGCCGTTCATTCCGAGTTCGGAAGACGAGCGGAACATTTACGGGCGCGGTTCATGCGACGCGAAGGGAATCATTGCGGCACAGGTTGCGGCCGCCGAGAAACTGCGCGCCGATGGCGTTGCAGCAGGACTGCTGTTTCTGGTGGGCGAAGAACGCGACAGCGCAGGCGCGCAGATCGCGAACCTGCATCCGGTAGGCGCGAAATTTCTGGTGAATGGTGAGCCGACCGAGAATCACATTGCGATTGCGTCCAAAGGTGCGCTCCGCGCCGAAGTGACCGCGCATGGCAAGATGGCGCACTCGGCGTATCCGGAGCTGGGCGATTCGGCGATCAACAAGCTGGTGGAAGCGCTGCACCGGCTGCTAAGGATGCCGCTGCCGCAAAATCCGGAAGTCGGGCCGACGACGATGAACATCGGCATCATTGATGGCGGACGGGCTCCCAACGTGATTGCCGACACGGCGCGCGCACAACTGCTCTACCGACTGGTTGGTCCGGCGGAGGAGTTACGGAACGAGATCGTGAAAACGGTGGGCGATCTGGCGCAGGTGGACTTCACGCTGGAGATTCCGTTTATCAAGCTGCGAACGGTTGCGGGCATTCCGACCATGATTGCCAAGTTCACCACCGATGTCCCGGCGCTCAGCCATTGGGGCGAACCGGTGTTGATTGGTCCGGGATCGATTCACGTCGCGCATACGGAACGCGAGCATATTTCCAAGGCCCAGCTGATGGAATCCGTGGATATTTACTGCAAGATTGCACGGCAGCTCACGGCGTAGTTGAAAGAAATCCTGAAGGAAAGACAGCGGCCCGAAGAGTTAGCGGCACACAGTTCAGGCGCTGTAATTCGCGACCACTCGCACGATCTTTCCATCTTCGCCGAATTCCATAAACTCGGCTGTTTTCGTGCCTTTCTGATTGACGTAACAGATCACCAGGCTGGACAGCCCATGCATCACGTCCAGAAAGTCAAAATGCAGGTCTGGATACGCCTCGAGCCCAAGCGTGAAGTATTTGCGCAATGCACTCTTGCCCTGAACCGTACCGGATGGCGTGTTCAAGATCCTGGCTGCAACCGGAGAAGTGAGAACGACGTCATCCGCGTAGTGAGACATGATCGTTTCCAGATCGTGTGAGTTCCACGCCGCGATCCATTCACGTGCAAATTGGTTGGCTTCCGCCGTGGTCATGCAACTCACTATACCTACCGGAAGCGCGCACCCAAACTGAATTGCGGGAACCACAAGCGCAATGCGGTTTCGCAAGATAGACTGTCTACATGGGTGAGACGAGCAACACTGCCGAGCTGAATTCACTGGCGCAAGCCTCTTCTTCGTATCTGCGTTCCGCGATGCATCAGCCGATCCGCTGGCACGAGTGGGGTGACGAAGCTTTCGAAACCGCCAAGCGCGACAACAAGCCAATCCTGCTGGATATTGGCGCGGTGTGGTGTCACTGGTGCCACGTGATGGATCGCGAATCGTATGACGATCCGGAAGTCGCGCAGATCGTGAACGAGCGGTACGTCGCCATCAAGGTCGATCGCGATGAGCGTCCCGATATCGACAGCCGGTACCAGTCGGCGGTGCAGGCGATGACGGGACAGGGCGGCTGGCCCTTGACAGCATTTCTTACTCCTGAAGGAAAGCCGTTTTTCGGTGGCACGTATTTTCCACCGCAGGATATTTGGGGACGTCCAGGGTTCAAGCGTGTGTTGCTGACCATCGCCGATGCATTCCGCGAGAAAAAAGCTGAGGTCGATGAGCAGGCAAACTCGGTGATGAACATGATCGGCCGCACGGAGGCGTTCGCCGAAGTCGATTCGGATCGCGTGAGTCCGCAGATCATCGATCACATCGTTGGCAGCGCGCAAAGCCTGTTCGACGCAAAGCATGGCGGTTTTGGCAGCGCGCCCAAGTTCCCGCATTCGTCGTCGATCGATCTGTTGCTGCACCGCTATGCGCGAACAGGCGATCCGGATGTGGGGAATATCTGTAATACGACGCTGGAGCACATGGCGCGCGGCGGAATCTACGACCAGCTTGCGGGCGGATTTCATCGCTACTCCGTCGACGAGCACTGGCTGGTGCCGCACTTCGAGAAGATGTCGTACGACAACTCGGAGCTTCTGAAGAACTACGTGCATGCGTACCAGGCCACAGGCATTTCATTTTTCGCGGCGGTGGCGCGCGATGTCGTCCGCTGGATGGACGAATGGCTCAGCGATCGCGAGAACAGCGGATTCTATGGATCGCAGGATGCCGACTATTCGATGGACGACGATGGCGACTACTTCACATGGACATTGGACGAGGCCCGTGCAGTGCTCACGCGGGATGAATTGAAAGTCGCTGCCGCGTATTACGACATCGGCGAAGTGGGCGACATGCACCACAATCCCGCGAAGAACGTGCTGTGGGTCAAGTCCTCGGTGGAGCAGATCGCGCTGAGCAACAGCATGTCCGCCGATCGCGTTTCGGCGTTGCTGGATTCGGCGAAACAAAAGCTGTATGAGGCGCGCCTGAAGCGGCCGACGCCGTACGTCGATAAAACGGTGTACGTGAACTGGAACGCGCTGTGCATTTCCGCTTACCTGCAGGCGGCACAGGTGCTTGGGTTGGAGGAAGCGCGCAAGTTCGCGTTGCGTTCCCTGGATCGAATCTTTTCAGAAGCATGGAAGCCCGGCGAAGGACTGAAGCACGTAATCGCGTATTCAGATCCGAAGGCGAAGACCCGCCCTACGGCTGGTCTGGTTGATGATTATGCGTTCACCGCCATCGCTGCTCTCGATGCTTACGAGACAACCGGCGATTTTGTTTACTTCAAATTTGCGCGGCAGATCGCGGACAAGATGGTGGAGCTCTTCTATGACGAGACGCGTGGTGGATTCTTCGACACAGCCAAAGGCGAAGAAGGTCTGTTAGGCGCACTGAGTGCCCGGCGGAAGCCGTTCCAGGATTCGCCCACGCCTTCCGGGAACAGCGCCGCTGCGATTGCGCTGCTGCGGATCTATGGGTACACGAACGACGAGTCTTACCGCGACAAAGCAGAAGGGACGCTTGAGGTATTCGCCGGGCTCGCCCAGCAAGTAGGAATTTATGCCGGAACGTACGGCATCGCTGCCGTGTGGTATTTCAAGCCGCACACGCAGGTGGTCGTAATTGGCGACGATCGCCAGGCAGACCAGCTCTTTGCGGCTGCTGTGGCTCCCTTCGCGTTGAACAAGTCGGTGATCCGGATGCGGTCGAGTGAAGCGGACGAACACACGCTGCCACCAGCGCTGGCTGAAACCATCCCGAACCTGCCCGCAGTGAAGCAGGGGAGATCAGTTGCAGTAGTATGTTCGAACTTCACCTGTATGCCGCCAATTGATGATCCGGACCAGCTCGCGCGCACGTTGCACGAGGCGTTATCGGCCTGACTCGGAATGTGAATTTCCGGTGAGCAGCCTACTTTCCTGCAACCTTTCACAGCGAATCAAATCGAATTCGGCAGGAGTGAAATGAATGGCTACAGCAACGAGTGAGACCCGCTTTTTCGAAACCAGCATTGATCTTTCGGAGCACATCAGAAAAGAAGCTGTCTCTATCTTGAATCAGCGGTTGGCAGATGCGACCGATCTGAAAACGCACACCAAGTTCGCACACTGGAATGTGAAAGGCGCCCAGTTTTTCCAGCTGCATGAATTATTCGATCAGATTGCCGAGCACTTCGACGAATATTCCGATTTGCTGGCTGAACGCGCGACTGCACTAGGCGGCACTGCACATGGTACGGCGCGTCAGGCGGTGGCCGTTTCGAGCATTCCGGAATACGAGGTGACCGCGACAACCGGGCCTGAGCATGTTCGTGCGTTGGCGCGCAACGTGGCGGCTTTCGGCGAATACGTCCGCGAAGCGATCGACAAGACTGATGAGATCGGTGATAAGGCTACCTCGGACGTGTTTACACAGATTTCCCGCCAGGTCGACAAGGACTTGTGGTTCCTCCAGGCACATCTGCAAGCGTGATATTGGGACAATTGGTTTCCTTAGGAGGCGCGTGAACCGCGCCTTTTGTTTTTTAAGATGAAATTTTTGATGCGCGCAGATGAGCCAGTTGCGGGTCGCTTAGCCACGCATCCGCCTTGGCAACGTCTGCAGGCGGGAACGAGCTTATCCTGATCAGGTGAGTAGTGCAGAACAGAACGAGCGTCTGCTGGCGTCTTTCGTCGATTACCTGAAGGTGGAGAAGGGACTGGCGAAGCTCAGCGTCGAGGCATATCTGCGTGATCTGCGCCAGTTTGCGGAGTTCACGACAGCCGCAAAACGCGAGCTTTTGCGAGTGCGGCGCGAAGATGTGAAGAAGTTCATTGATTCGCTCCTCTCGAACGAAGTAGACGGGCGCTCGGTCGCACGCAAGCTTTCGGCGCTTCGACACTTTTACCGCTATCTTCTGCTCGATCGGCACATCAAGGAAGATCCCACCCTAAATATCGACACGCCGAAGCAGTGGAAGGTGTTGCCTAAGGCGCTGTCGCGTACGGAAGCCGAGCACGTTGTGCAAGTTGAGCGGCCAGTCGGCGACAAGAAACTGGCACTGGCAATTGCTGCTCGCGATCGCGCCATGCTGGAGATGATGTACGCCGGTGGGCTGCGCGTATCCGAAATTGTGAATGTGAAGGTGGAAGATCTGAAGCTCGACATGGGTTACGCGGTGGTACGTGGCAAAGGAGACAAGGATCGAGTGGTTCCATTGGGGCGTCCGGCGCAGGAGATGCTTGCAACGTATCTGCGCGAGTGGCGGCCAGTGCTGGCCTGCGGAAAAAACGCCGCGCAAGTGTTCATCGCACGCGCGGCAAAACGGCTGACCCGGCAACGCGTATGGCAGGTGGTGCAAGGAGCCGCGCAGAGCACCGGCAGACACGCGAGTCCCCATATGTTGCGCCACAGTTGCGCGACGCACATGGTGGAAAACGGCGCGGACCTGAGGACAGTGCAGACGATCCTGGGTCATGCGGATATCTCGACGACGCAGGTGTATACGCATCTGGCACTGGATCGACTGAAGAGCGTACATCGGGAACATCATCCGAGAGGCAAGAAGAAAGTGGTTAGTGGCTAGCGGTGAGTGGCTGGTTGATACCGACTAGCGGAGATCAATTACAGGTCGAATGGCACAGACGAAACTCAGTCCGATGCAGAAGGCGGTCATCCAGTTCCTGCAGAATCTGCGGGAGCGGAATGCGTCGCCGAACACGATTCTGGCGTATGGGAAAGATCTGGCGGAGTTCGTGAAGTACATTGGTCCGATCGAAAGGCCCGATCAACTCGATCACGTTCGCATCCGCGGATTTCTTTCGCATCTTTACGAGCGCGGGCTGGGCAAGACTTCTGTGGCGCGCCATCTCGCAGCAATTCGATCCTTGTACAAGTGGCTAGCCCGAGAGGGAAAGGTGAAGCAGAATCCGGCGGCGCTGGTTTCTACTCCCAAGCTGCCGAAGAAATTGCCGCGCGTGCCCACGATCGAAGAAGTGAATAACGTGCTCGATGGGCAACTGCCGGAAACAGCGGCTTTCGTCGAGCGCGACAAGACGATCCTGGAACTGCTCTACGGATGCGGGCTGCGGAACTCGGAACTGATCGGGATCAATCTGGACGACATACACTGGTCCAATGAAACTATCCTGGTCCGCGGCAAAGGCCGCAAGGAGAG
>CAZBCQ010000045.1:15484-18629 GCA_964490255.1 uncultured Terriglobales bacterium
CATCTCCTGGAAGAAGGCGCGGATCTGCGCGCGATCCAGGAAATGCTCGGACACGAACGCCTTTCCACCACCCAGCGTTACACGCAGCTTTCCATGAAGCACGTTGTCGAGGTTTACGACAAGACGCATCCCCGCGCGAAATAGCCTAGCTGCAGGACATTTCAAGTCCTTGTTGGATATTGTCCTTTTGACGGGTGACGAGAGGACATGGGCACGAATGTGCCGAAAGTACCTTAGTAACCTATCGTTCTGCGACTGCTATCGATAAAGTCATACGGCGGACAGTAAGGGCAGAGGTATAGGGCATGTCTTCGAGTGCAATCTCGCAAAACGGGGTAAAAGTCGGCGATACGGACACAGGCGGCAGCGTTTCCATCCTGTCCAGGTTGAAAAACGCAGGTCTGAAGCAGTTGATGGACGTCAATCGCGAACTGTGGCTGCTGCTGACCATGTTTGCGATCGCCGCGGTGATGAACTTCGTGGTCGACGCCCAGAAGATGGTCCTCGGCTTTTATACGTTCCCGACCTTGCTTTCGGCTTACTTTTTCGGACGTCGACATGCCGTGCTCACTGCCTGCGGCAGCATCTTTCTGGTGGGCATTGTGATGTACTACAACCCACACCTGATGGGCCATCAACTGCCTGCCGCGCTTCCGGTGGAAGAGAAGTGGTTTGATGTAAGCGTCTGGGGCGGGATTCTGATTGTTACCGCATACACCATGGGCACGCTCTACGAGCACAAGCAACGGCACATGGCGGAACTGCGGGACACCTACAACGGCATTCTGCTGATCCTGCAGCAATTCATTTCTAAAGACAAATACACGCAGAATCACTCGTATCGTGTGTCGGTGTATGCCTGCCGGATTGCGCGCGAAATGGGCATGAACTCGGAGACGATTGAGGACATTCGCGCGGCAGCGCTGCTCCACGACATTGGCAAGCTGGATGTGAGCCGCGAGATTCTCTACAAGGCCGCCAAGTTGACGAAAACGGAGTACGAGCAGATTCAGCAGCACGTTTCGACAGGAGTGGCGATGCTATCGCCGGTGGGAGGATCGCTGCGACGAGTGCTGCCGATCATCCTGGCCCACCACGACAAATATGATGGGACCGGATATACGCCTCGGGTTGGAGAAGAGATCCCGTTGGAAGCACGCATCCTGAGCGTGGCGGACGTCTACGACTCGCTGACCAGCGACCGCCCCTATCGCAAAGCAATGTCGCCGTTCGATGCGAAAGAAATCATCGTGAAGGGCTCGGGAACGGATTTCGATCCCCGAGTGGTGAATGGATTCGTGAGTGCCTTCCAGCGTCGCGAAATGGAAGTGCCGGAAGTGGTGCTCTAGACAGATAAGAAGGCCAGGTTTTGAAGATGGAAGTGAGCCCCAGCGGCTGAAGAGCGCTGGGGCTTTCTGCTTTGAGCTAAGAGCGACCCGGAACCGGCCGGGTAACAGGAGCAAACAGCTCCTGCAACTCTGCTGGGTGACCGAGCAGTACGTCTGGGGGCGCCTCTTGCAGCGAATGCGGCGCCAGACCGTAGGTCAGGCCAACGGTCCACATGCCCGAGTTGCGGCCGGTAAGCACGTCGTTGGCGGAGTCGCCGATCATGACCGCCTGTTCGGGATGTACGCCGGCTTCATGCAGCAGGGTACGGGCCCCAAGGGGATCAGGCTTTTTGGTCGAGAAGCTGTTGCCGCCATAGACCTGGAAGAAGAACTCCTGGAGCTCGAGGCCTTCGATAATCGCGCGTGAGGGGACCACAGGTTTGTTGGTCAGCACGGCCATTTGTATAGGCGAATCGCCGTTGCGTGATTCACGAATGGATTTCAGGGCTTCGTGGATTCCGGCATAGACATAGGTGTTGTCCAGCTTGTGCTCGCGATAGTAAGAGAGAAAGTAGAGCAGCGCCTCGTCGAAGAACTTCTGGTCGTCGGGATCTCCCAGGGCGCGCCGGACGAGCATAGGAGCGCCGTCGCCGATGTAGGTGGAGATCACCTCTTCCGGGAGTTCAGGCCGCTGAAAATGACGCAGCATGGCGTTGATGGAATTCGTGAGATCGAGGCGCGAATCGATCAGGGTCCCATCGAGATCAAAAACCAGAAGGCGAATCTTGTCGATCGGAATAGTCCGGTTGATATGAATCATCACCCTCATTTTATCCGGCAAATTGCCTTCCAGATAAGCCCGCTGCACGGAACGGTATACAGGGATTGTGAGCTGTCGGTTACAATCTACAGGTAAGGGGTTTTCTGTAGAGATCCAGGATTAAGGGACGGAGTCCCGTGCCAGCCATCCGCATCCAATAGTTTGCATTGGCAAGGACAGATGCGCGGTTTCGTAGGTCGATTTGAAGGGGAGTTTTGATGGCGACGATGAAGACGCGGCCCAAGGCGGCCGCTGTGGCAGACCTTCCGGCAAAAACCTACGAGGGACTCGGACCGGAGCAGCTTATTCACATCTATCGCCTGATGTACCAGTCCCGGTGCATCGACGACCGCGAAATCCTTCTTAAGCGTCAACAGCGAGTTTTCTTCCAGATCTCTGCCGCCGGGCATGAGGCCCTGCTGGTTGCCGCGGGTATGCTGCTGAAGGCGGGTTACGACTGGTTTTACCCCTATTACCGCGACCGCACGCTCTGCTTGGCATTGGGCATGACGCCGGAAGAGATGTTGATGAGCGCCGTTGGCGCCGCTGCCGATCCGAATTCCGGGGCACGACAGATGCCCTCGCACTGGGGAAGTAAGAAGCTGAACATCGTGACGCAGTCATCCCCCACCGGCACACAATTCGTGCAGGCGATCGGTTGCGCCGAGGCCGGCCGCTACTTCTCGCGCAGGCCACAGGCCGCGCAGAAGCGCCAAGGCGACTACAGCGAGTTCAAAGACGTAGTGTTCCATGGAGACGAGATCACGTACGTCTCCACCGGTGATGGCGCGACGAGTGAAGGTGAGTTCTGGGAATCAATGAGCGCGGCGTCGGCGAAGAAACTGCCGGTGCTCTTCCTTTGCGAAGATAACGAGTATGCGATTTCGGTCCCGGTTGAAGTGCAAACGCCGGGCGGAAATATCTCCAGGCTGGTCGCGAATTTCCCGAACTTCCATTTTGCGGAAGTCGACGGTTGCGATGTGCTGGCGAGCTACGC
>CAZBCQ010000045.1:18729-24092 GCA_964490255.1 uncultured Terriglobales bacterium
AAGTTCGGGAAGCCCGAGCGCGGCAAACTGGGTGGCGAAAAGACGATGGCCGACCTGATCAATGCCTGTCTGCGCGATGAGATGAAGCGCGACGAGCGCATCGTGATCTTCGGCGAGGATGTAGCCGACTGCAGCCGCGAACAATATCTGGAGCAGAAGCTGGTCAAAGGCAAGGGCGGCGTTTTCAAGCTGACGGGAGGCCTGCAATGCGACTTCGGCGGTGACCGCGTATTCAATGCGCCGCTCGCGGAAGCCAGCATCGTGGGGCACGCGATTGGGATGGGCACGCGCGGACTGAAGCCCGTCGTCGAGATCCAATTCTTCGACTACATCTGGCCCGCCATGATGCAGCTGCGCGATGAGATGCCATTGATCCGCTGGCGTTCGAACAACGCGTTCTCGTGCCCGATGGTGCTGCGGGTCGCGATTGGCGGATATCTGACCGGCGGCTCGATCTATCACTCGCAATCGGGCGAGAGCATTTTCACCCACACGCCGGGCACACGGGTTGTGTTCCCGTCGAATGCGCTCGACGCGAATGGATTATTGCGTACCGCGATTCGGTGCGACGATCCCGTAATGTTCCTGGAACATAAGCGTCTGTATCGCGAGACGTATGGGCGTTCGCCATATCCGGGTCCGGACTACATGATCCCGTTCGGCAAGGCGCGCATTGTGCAGGAGGGCTCGGACCTGACCGTCGTCACCTACGGCGCGGTGGTGCCACGAAGCTTGCAGGCAGCGCAGCGACTCGAGCGAGAAACCGGAGTGAAAGTCGAACTGATCGATCTGCGCACGCTGAATCCGTATGACTGGGACGCGATTGCGACGTCTGTGCGCAAAACGAACCGGGTGATCGTCGCTCACGAGGACATGCTGAGTTGGGGATACGGCGCGGAGATCGCCGCGCGTATCGCCGACGAACTCTTCGACGAACTGGATGCCCCGGTAAAGCGTGTAGCTGCGAAAGATGTTTTTGTCGCGTACGCGCCTGTGATCGAAGACGCGATTCTGCCGCAACCGGAGGATCTGTATCGCGCCATGAAGGCGTTGGCTGAATATTAACTTTCGGCTGAATAGAAAAAGTAAAGCCCACCCGGACGGTGGGCTTTCTTATTGCGCGTGATGCTATTTTCGTCCCGTCAGCCAATCGACCGAGATCGGTCCGGCGCCAGCAAAAATCAGCGCGAACGCAATCGCCGCCAGTGACAGTGGAAACTCGAAGCCCCCCTGGCCAGTAAGTCCGTTATGCCAATGCACTTTGGCAATGGCCACGCACATGTCCACACATACGGCCAATGCCGCGATCCGTGTCAAAACGCCTGCGACTAGCGCGATCCCGCCTAGAAATTCCGTGAACGCCGAGACGTACCCGAGCCAGGCCGGCATGCCGAGACTGGCAACGAACTGCGCATGATGATGAAGCCCGCCAAAAACTTTGTGGTATCCGTGAACGACCATGATGATTCCGAGCACAACCCGCAGGACAAATAAGCCTAACGGCTGAACCCGGTCCAGGAAGCTGAGATTCAAGAGTGCGGCCCTCCGCCGAGAATGAAGTCAGCGTGATTGTACGCAAGGAAGCGGGCCTTGACGATTCCGAGCTGGATGCTCGCACTCGAACGCGCTCAGATCAACGGCATCGGAAGAATCTGCGTCCGCGCTCGCCGGCGATGCCCAGGTCGTCTTCGGCGTCGAACGATTCGATCCCGTGAAACTCGGCCATGCGCAGCGCGTCGCGTACTTCGTCTTCGGAGTAGCAGTGCTGGTAGATGGTGAACGCGGAGCCCTCAACCGGGCCATCCCCTTCAGTGGCGATGCTTATTTCGTTCTTTGCAATGCGCGCGGCACGGTCATAACTCGGTTCAAGCGTGAAGGTGAGCCCGTCGACGTGCGAGAAGAATTTTCCGCGCCAGCGCGACATGTAAGCTTCCTCCATGGAGAGGTCGAACACGAACGCGGACCCTGTTGCGAGTGCCCGGCGAACATTGCGGAAAATCAGCAGCAAGTCATCAGTGGAGCTGGCGTGAGCCAGACTGTTAAAAGCGGAAACAATCCCTGAGAACAAAGTCACGAAATAGAAGTGACGCGCGTCGGCAACAAGAAACCGAGCGGTGGGTGCGGTCTCTCTAGCCAGTCCGATCATAGCGGGAGAGGCGTCCAGGCCAGTTACGCGGTAACCCAATCGAGTGAGTTCTCTGGCCCACTGGCCGCTTCCGCAGCAGACGTCAAGAACCTCGGATCCCGCCGGTGCCTCGCTCAGCAAAAGGCGTCCATAGGCAGGCAGCGCGCGCTGGCAAAAGTCCTCCGCCATAGTCCGGCTATACAGAAATGCGAATACCTCGTATGCGGCTGCGACTGGAGTCGGGCCTGCTTGCATTGAAATCGCCACGGCTTCACGGATGAGATTGGCCGCACTCGGGTTGGGTCAGAGGATGCGGCTCTGGTTGAATTCACCTCTATTTGTGACGGCCATCACGTGGGCTGGTGCGGTCCTCATGCTACTTTCCGAACAGCCAAAGAATTCATTGTGCGCGGCTATTGCTGACTTTCGGCATGGCCTTTAGGATTCTCGGCACCCAACTAAAGTCTGTTCAATCGCGAGGAGGAGAGATCGCGAATGACTCAAGAACAAAGGGATGAACCCATACCAAACAAAACACCAGGATTAATCCGGAATCTCGTGAGCCTGGTGGGCGCCGTCATCGCCATCATTGCAGCCGCGAACGTAGCCTTTCTTGTATTCATTGATTTCCTATCGAGTCGGCCGAACCCATACATCGGCATCTTTGGCTACATGATCATGCCCGCCATCATGGGATTTGGCTTGCTGCTGATCCCACTGGGAATGTTGCGTGAACGCCACCGCCGCCGGACTCACGCTCCGTCAGAGATCCCGCGTTTCCCGCGTATGGATCTGAACGATCCCAAGCAGCGCCGAACGCTAGCGGCGGTTTCCGCATTCATCATCGTTTTTGTCGCACTGAGTGCCGCCGGCAGTTATCGCGCCTATGAGTTCACGGATTCCGTTCAGTTTTGCGGGCAGCTCTGCCACACAGTGATGAAGCCGGAATACACGGCGTACCTCCAGTCGCCTCACGCGCGCGTGGCTTGCGTCGACTGCCACGTTGGCGCGGGTGCCGGCTGGTATGTGAAGTCAAAGCTGTCTGGCGCGTACCAGGTATATTCCGTCACGTTCCACAAGTATCCGAAGCCGATCCCAACCCCGGTCGCGAACCTGCGCCCTGCGCCTGAGACTTGTGAGCAATGTCACTGGCCGAACAAATTCCACGGCGATCAGCTTCGGGTGTTCACGCATTTCGGTACTGACGAGAAAAACACACCGCGGCAAATCCGGATGCTGGTAAAGACCGGCGGTGGAGATCCATCCACGGGCCTGCCTTCTGGCATTCACTGGCACATGAATATCGGAAACGAGATCACGTACGTTGCGACCGATAACCAGCGCCAGGTGATCCCATGGGTGCAGGCGAAAGACCGTGAGGGACATGTGACGGTCTATTCCGTAAAAGATGCGCTCACCCCCGATCAGATACAAAAGGCCTCGAAGCGCCGGATGGATTGCATCGACTGCCACAACCGGCCCACACACATTTATCGTCCGCCAGATTCATCGGTAGACGATGCAATGCTGGCAACCAAGATCGATCCTTCGCTTCCATTCGTCAAGCAACAGGCAGTGACCGTGCTGGCCGCCGATTACAAGAGCACGGACGAAGCGGTGAAAGCGATCGATAAAGGTCTTACCGGGTTCTACCAGAGCAAATACCCGGACGTGTACTCGTCGAAGCAGCCGCAGATCAAGGCGGCGGTCGCAGAGGTCCAGCGCATTTACCAGAACAGCATCTTCCCGGAGATGAAGGTCGACTGGCGGGTGCATCCCAACAACATCGGACACTTCTACTCGTCCGGGTGCTTCCGTTGCCACGACGGCAATCACGTCAGCGCCGATGGCAAGGTGCTCAAAAAGGATTGCGACACCTGCCACACGATCCAGTCGCAGGTGGAAAGTGGCAAGCCACTGATGGGAACTGCGCAAGGCGTAGCCTTCCAGCATCCGGTTGATCTCGGCGACATGACTGCGGTGAACTGCGCCGACTGCCACACTGGCGGCGTAGGGCCGTAGACTCTTTCCTAATAAGCCGTAGACTCTTCCCTAATAACTAGTGGCGGGCGGGAGCTGACCCCGCCCGTTTTCTTTTCCGGGCAGGTCTCAGCACCCAGTGAGCGATCTCATAGGAGCGAGTGACACACATCACAGCCGCTTGGGTTGTGGTTTTCTAGTCTTGCTTGTACACGGAAGCGCCCAGTCGAGCGCCGGAGGAGAGGATGGAAACCAAAGCTCATCCAGGACAGGAATTCAAACCAAGGTTGATCTTCTGGGAAGTGACGAAGGGTTGTAATCTGCGCTGCATTCATTGCCGCGCGACAGCAACCGAGCTGAGTTCTCCTACTGACCTCCCCACTGGCCGTGCGCTCGATATCATCAAGCAAATTGCAGATTTCGGTAATCCTATCCTTGTGCTCAGCGGCGGTGAACCGCTCTATCGCGCCGACATTTTCGATCTGGCGCATTTCGCCACGGAGCGGGGACTACGCGTCGCCCTGGCCACGAACGGTACGCTGGTTACGAAACCGGTAGCGAAGAAGATCGTCGAGGCAGGCGTGAAGCGGGTTTCCATCAGCCTGGATGGCGCCGATGCGCTGACCCACGACACTTTCCGCGGGATCCCTGGAGCGTTCGAAGCCGCCATCTACGGCATGCGCAACCTGCAAGAGCTCGGCATGTCGGTGCAGATCAATACCACGATCGCCCGGCACAATGCTCACCAGTTGCCAGCCGTGCTCGACCTGGCACGCTCGCTGGGTGCGGATGCGCTGCATACATTCCTGTTGGTTCCAGTCGGCTGCGGAGTCGATATTGCAAGCGAGCAGATGGTGCCACCAGAAGAATACGAGCGCATGCTGAACTGGTTCTACGATCGCTCGAAGGATGGCGACATTGAGTTGAAGGCTACGTGTGCGCCGCACTACTTCCGTGTCGTCCGTCAGCGCCGCGCAGAAGAGCGGAAGGAAGCGGCGGCAGCAGCGGGCGGCGATTATCGCGCGGTCGAACATGGGCCGGCGATTGGTCCCACCGATATGGCGATGCCGGGATCCGACGCAATTATCTTCAAGCCAAAGGGCAATCACACTGGATATCCATCGAGTCATGCAGGTGGACATCCGGGCGGACATCCCGATGGCATGAACGCAATGACCAAGGGCTGCCTGGCCGGGACGGGCGTTTGTTTTATCTCGCACGAAGGCGAGATCTTCCCCTGCGGATATCTGCCGGCACT
>CAZBCQ010000045.1:24192-27217 GCA_964490255.1 uncultured Terriglobales bacterium
TTTGTTTTATCTCGCACGAAGGCGAGATCTTCCCCTGCGGATATCTGCCGGCACTGGCGGGCGATCTGAGAAAGCAGCCATTTTCGGAAATATGGACCGATTCCAAGGTGTTTGCGCAGCTGCGGCATGATCCGCTCGAAGGTAAATGCGGTTGCTGCGAGTTCCGTAATGTTTGCATGGGCTGTCGAGCGCGGGCGTTTGCCGCGACAGGCAACATGATGTCGGAAGAGCCGTTCTGTGTATATCAACCGAAGACGGCAGTGAAGGCTTAGTTGTTCTCCTCCTGACTTGTACGGCCGTGCCGGAGTCCGTTGCTCTGAACTGGCGGATTCCGGCGCGGTTTTCTTTCCTGTGTGTGACAAAGGTCATCGTGGACATTGGTGCGACAAACTAGCGTGGTTGCAGGTACTGAAATGGTTGAAATGGTGAAGAACGTCCAACTTACTCGGGCGAATCGGGCACGGCTGCGCTCGATGACCGTTCCGCGAGAGCATGGCGCCTGGGGAATGCTGCTGGTCCCGCTGGCCATCGGCGGAGCTGTGGGACTGCGCTCAACCGAAAATTTGCCTGCGCTCGTATCGCTCGCGGTAGCTGCCGTGACTCTGTTCTGGCTGCGAACGCCAGTGGAGACCCTGCTGGGAACGACTCCGATCAAAGCGCGGTCAGCGGAGGAGCGGCAACGCGTAGTTAGCGTCATCGCGGGGCTAGGTCTTGTTGCGGCGCTATGCCTGGTGGTGATCTTCTGGGGTGGCCGGAATCGAGCGTTGGTTCTTATCGGCATTTTGGTGGCAGTAGCTTTCGGATTGCAGGCTCTGGTGAAACGCGCTGGTCGCAAGGGACGCATGCCGGCGCAAGTCATCGGCGCCGTGGGATTAACATCGACCGCGGCAGCGGGCTATTGCGTTGCAAACGGCGGATGGGCGCCGATCGCGATTGCGCTATGGGCGATCAACTTCGCGTTTGCCGCCGGCCAGATCCATTATGTACAGGTGCGGATTCACAGCTCACGGGCGACTACCCGTTCCGAGCTGTTAACTATCGGCGATCATTTTCTGCTGGGAGAAGCACTTTTGTGCGCGACGGTTGCAGGCGCGTGGTACTTCGGACTGGTTCCGGGACTGGCAGCCATGGCTTTTGCGCCTATCGTGATCCGAGGATTCTTGCTGTTTGCGCGGCGTCCTGGTCCCTTGAACGTTCATCGTCTGGGTTGGACAGAGCTCACCAATGCAGTGCTATTCGGGGCGTTGCTGTGCGCCGCGTATTGGAAGCACTGATACGACTGAAACTGAGTCACTTCAGTGGCGCGGACGAAAATGTGGTTCGTCCTTAACGGCAGCTCCGCAACGATAGTGACGCAAATCACAGCCATCCGGGGCGTATCCAGCGACACTTGATCTCGTAATGGGCTCTCGTCGGGCAAAATGCGTTGCCGCTTTGGCTATCCTGCTGATGATCGTCACCACGCCTCTGTCGTGCGAGTTGCTGATGGTTAGAGGTGCCCAGACAGGCTGCCACCATGAGATGAGCACAACAGCGTCGAGTCCAGAGCATGCATGTTGTCCCCAGGGAAGCATCCCGTGCTGTCGCGAATCGTCGCCTACCTCGGTACCTGTTCCGCTACAGTCTCCGACAATACAGTTTCAATCGCCGAGTTTGACTGTCACCCAAGATTTGCCGCCGAGTCTTGCACGCCGTGCAATGGCGCTGAAAGTCGATGCTGCACTCGGCATCCCTCCGGTCTTAGCGCAAAAAGAAGACTTCCGGACGTAGAGATCACCTCCTCCCATCTGCCAACCAAAACTCAAAACTTTGCAGACTGAGCACTTGTCGTGCTCAAGAAGGAAATCGAAAGGTGATCTTATGAAATTCAAATCTCTCATAATTGTTCTGCTGTTCTCTCTTTCGGCGCTGGCGCAGCATCAAAAATTCGTTCCTATTTCCGACACAACAACTCAAAAAGCCCAAACCTGTTGCAATGGGAAGAAGGGGAAGTGCTGCTCTGACAAGAAGGGCTGCTGCAAGGGTGATTCGTGCGGCAAGGACATGGCAGCGGCTTGTAAAGACTGCGCCTGCTGCAAGGATATGAAGAGCGATGCTGCCAATGCACAACCTGACACGAAGGACCAGACTGCCATGAAGGCAGCTTGCTGCTCCAAATCAGGCGAGTGCAAAGGCGACTGCTGCGCCAAAATGAAATCCAACTCTGCCAAAGCTGGCTGCTGCGGCGGCAACAGTTGCGCGCGTGAGAAGAAGTCCGCGTAGCTAACAACGAGCCCCGGGGAGTCTCGAGCCTGGGGCTCGTTTTCTTTCGCAACGCAATTCCGGGCAACGGCTTGAATCCTTTCCAACGTTCGACTAACCTGCGAGTTCCAGCGCCATCGGAGGACATTTGTCAGAGCTGAAAGTAGTGCGGGAGTGGGATGCCGAGGTCTTTCATGCCAAGGTGTTGGATCTTGAGCGCCAAGGGTGGCAAGCGAAACGCGACACGTACAAGATCGTCGCCGAGATGAATCCCGAAGATGGCAATGTGATCCACCTGCACACCATCGAATTGGTGCGCGAACAGAGGTAGTAGTCCCCTCTGTTCGAAATGCAGATTACTCCGCCTCTCTCTCTCTCGGCGTCCTCATGACCAACAAGATGCAGATCCCTCGCTCGCTGCGCGAGCTCGTGATGACAAAACAAATTACCTGCACGAGCTTGACCCAGAACGGTTGCCTGGCCTGCTATGACAACTGATCAAGCCTGAGACGGCATCGACTCATGTAGGTACAGGTCGAATGCCCAAATCACCGACCATGACTGCGGCGCCACTGATTCCCGCGCATCCGACGCTGGAAAAGCTGCGCGAGGCTGCGGCCGGATGCCAAGCCTGCGACTTGTGGAAGCGCGGCACGCAAACCGTTTTCGGCGAAGGCAGCCGGCGGGCGAAGGTGATGTTCGTCGGCGAACAGCCTGGCGACCAGGAAGATCTGCAGGGACGTCCGTTTGTTGGCCCCGCCGGGCGCGTGCTCGACAAGGCGCT